>CAMNAD010000143.1 GCA_946530505.1 uncultured Bacteroidales bacterium | reverse complement strand
CGGAATCGAACCGCTGTACCAGGTTTTGCAGACCTGTGCCTAACCGCTCGGCCATCGCACCAACGGGATTGCAAAGATAGAAATATTTTCTGAAAGTAAAAAATAATACTCTTCCTATGGAATAATCAGGCATCTGCAAACACCCTGCCGTCTTCAAGAGTTACCTGAAGCTTGGTGTATTCGCTGTGGAAGTCGTTCTTCAGCCTGTCCAGATAGCGGGCGCATTCCCATTTACACATGGGGAGGTCGTGAAGCAGATAGTTGCCGCAGGTTTCAGGAGTGGTTGCAGGCACTTCTGTCTGGCGCAGAATCCACTCCAGGCACTCAATCGTCAGCATACGCATATCCTCCACTGAATAATCGCCGGTCATTATTATGTACATACCCGTCAGGCAGCCCATAGGGCCTACATATACCACATCCTCTTTTACCCGGGAATTGCGGAACCACGTGGCCATCAGATGCTCTATGCTGTGAATGGCTGCGGGAGCCACGGCCGGCTCCCTGTTGGGCTCCGTGATGCGAAGATCGAAAGTGGTGAATCCCTTATCTAGACGAGATACATATATACCCGGCTTAAGATGGGTATGGTCAATAGTAAAACTCTGTATAACCTCCATTGTGTCTTAAATAATCATGCGCAAAAATAAGAAAAAATGAGTATATTTGAGCAATGGAATATCTGTCAAAACAACGATACGATGAAATTGCCACCGAGTTGAAGCACCTCATCAACGAGGTTTATCCGAAGGTGAAGGACGACCTCGCGGAGGCAAGTGCCCAGGGAGACCGAAGCGACAATGCGGGATACCGCGAAGCAAGGCGGATTCAGGCAAAGACCATCAGCCGTATCCGTTTCCTGCAGAAGATCCTCGAGCACTCCCGAATCGTCAACCCTGACGCACTTCCCAAAGACAGGGTCGGCCTTCTGAGCCAGGTGGAATTCACGAACCTCTCGACAAATACCCGAATGAAATTCGAGATAGTCAGCCCCCACGAGATGGACCTCGAATCAGGCAAGATTTCCCTGCAATCCCCTATCGGCGCCGCACTTATGGGCAAGAAGGTAGGTGATATAGCCGAAGCCCAAGTCCCATCCGGAACCCTGCGCTTAAGGATCGAAAGCATCATCACCTGCCTTCAGTAACGAATTTCTCAAGATGGAACGCAGCGCCCTTTATCTTTATTCTACCGAAGCATACTGTTCGTCGCTGACAGGTTCCAGCCATTCATTCGATGCCCCTTCTTGTACATCCTTGTGGATTGTCAGGTGTTGCATCCAACTGTCTTTCGCAGCGCCGTGCCAGTGCTTTGCGCCTTCAGGAATCTCTACGATCACGCCGGGGACAAGCTGCACTGCAGCTTTGCCCCATTCCTGATACCAGCCGCGGCCGGCGACGCAGATAAGCACCTGGACCTGCTTGTGATGGATGTGCCAGTTGTTGCGGCACCCGGGCTCGAAGGTCACATTTGCAATTCCGCCAGCCATTGGAGCCAAATGGCTGCTTCCTGTAAAATACTTTGCATAGGCGGTATTCGGCTGTCCCTTGGGCCATACCGAGAAATCTACGGTCTGCACACTCTCGTGGGCATCTCCAAGCACGGTAGACAATGCTTCGCGAAGACGCTCGGCCTCTGCAAGTCCCACCTTCCCTTCAAGAAGAGCGGGAAGAGCTCGGAGTTCAGCATCGGTCACGCCCATATTCCTTGCACCGGCAACATGCGCGACGAGTTGGGGCTCGCAGCCGGGAAGGGCCGATATGGCACTTACGGTGACAATCTCCCTGTCGGCGAAACTCAGGTTGTTGCGGGCGAAGATATCTCCGAAAAGATGGGCCTTGAGATAATAGTCCGTCGCGGGGACGAATTTGTAATCGAAGGGCTTGCCTGTGAGTTTTGTCTGGACCTCGGTACCCTGCCCGAGGGCATCGAAACCGGAGGGAAGAGGATCTGCGTCCTTGCCTTCATCATCCTGGATTCCAAGAGCCTTTCTGCTTTCCAGTACCCGGTTGAGCGTTCCCAGTGCATTCAGCGAACGAGGAAATCCGGTGTATGCATACAATTGTGAAAGGGCTTCCTTGGCTTCGCTGATGGTTAGACCTTTGTCCAAGCCCTCGGCGATAGCGCCTTCCAAAGCTTTCTGGTCTCCCCTGGCTTCCAGGGATGCAATGACGGCAAGAGCCTGCCGACGGGGCGTAAGAGCATTATTCATAGTCTGTGCAGTTGTTGTCATGCAGATCAAAGCTGCTGCAATATACAATATTATCTTCATCGTTTTTCAAACTTAACAGACGCACTCCCCTTCCCAAGGGCTGTAGCGAGCCCTGTGGCATCAGTAATCCTGCCGATACGCGTATAACTGTAGCCTCCGGCGTTGCCGTAGAAGAGAACGACACAGTCGCCGCTGTAGAGCATCAGGTCGCCCGCAACGATACTGTCGTAACGTTTGTCATTCTTGGGAAGTGATACTCCGTAGCAGTACTTTTCGTTGCCATTAAGTTCCGACATTTCCAAAGTCAAAGGCAGTTTGGCAAGAAAAGCATGCCCGGTTTCCGAGTCTTCGATTTCGGCAGCGAAGGCATTTCCTCCAGCCGTGATGGTGATTTTCATAGAGTTCTGTTCTTTTTGTGAAGGAAACAATTTATCATACCAGTCTGCTGTCAGTTTGGTTGCATTGCCGACCTGGGCGGAACGTATCCAAAGGCTCTCGGAGAGGAACTTGCCTTGAGGGATAAGCCGCTTTGCATCCTCTTCCACACTGGATATTCCACTGCTGGCGCTGGTAACTATCAGGCCTATGGTCTTTCCGGCCATCTTCTCTCCGAATTTGAAGAGAAAACTCTGCATTGGCGCAGCCATCTGGCTCCACCAGAGAGGCGCAACGACTATGAATGTACCGTATGCGTCAAAATCCACATCCACATCTTTGATGGCAGGATAAGATGCCGCTGATGAAGGGTTGCTGCGTATGGCAGATATCAAAGAACTGCCTATGGCATAATTGTTTGCAGCATAGTCAAGCCCTTCTTCCGCAGGCTTGACCTCAACGGCGTCTGCTTCAATATGAGTCAGCAGGGCCGAGGCAATCGCTTTGGAATTCCCGGTAAAACTGTACCAGATGACCAGAGTCTTGGACGAAGCAGGTTCCGGATTTGTCTGTCCGCCGTCATCCGGCTTTGCGGGTTCCGTCTGCACCGGTGTCTTTTCTTCCGGCTTCTCCGGATTCTGATCTGCAGAGCACGAGCATAGCGCCGCCAGGCCTATCAGGCACAATCTAAACAGTTTCATTTCAGATTCGTCTTGAAGAAGTTTTCAATCTTGTCGAAGGGAATGACTCCGGCAACATCGTCATAAAGGTCGACGTGTGAAGCACCGGGTATGATAAGCAATTCCTTGTTGCCTTCAGAGGCGCTCTCGCCTACTACGTGACGGCCGGTCATTCTCTCGAAAGCATATTCGCTGAAATAGCGGCTGTGGGCCTTTTCTCCGTGAATCAGCAGCACCGGATTCTCGATTTCCTGAGCCCAGGCAAGCAAGGGCTGGTTCATAAAACTCTGGCAGCCGATAACATTCCATCCGTCGTTGGAGTTGCCGCTGCGCTCATGGTATCCTCGCGGTGTTTTATAATAAGCGTGATAATCCTTCACAAACCAGGGAGCGTCCTCCGGAAGAGGGTCGATTACACCGCCTGCACGCTTGTAAGTGCCATTCCTATAGTCCTCCGTGCGTTGTGCGGCGAGAGCCTTGCGCTTCTCCATCCTCTGGGCAGGAGTATCTTCGCTCGCGAAGTATCCCTCTACATTCACCTTGCTCATATCGTACATCGTGGATGCAACCGTAGCCTTTATGCGCGGATCCAGGGCTGCAGCATTTACAGCCATTCCACCGAAACCGCAGATCCCAATGATTCCAATGCGCTCAGGATCCACCGGTTCGCAGTTTGACAGGAAATCGACTGCAGCGAGAAAGTCTTCGGTATTGATATCGGGAGATGCCATCCTGCGTGGCTCCCAGCCGCTCTCACCGGTAAAAGAAGGGTCGAAG
>CAMNAD010000142.1 GCA_946530505.1 uncultured Bacteroidales bacterium | reverse complement strand
AGCTCCTGAAGGGCGTCGGGACCGGTCAGCCCCTCCGTGACTGCCCGGACTGCGTGGCCGATGCTTCCGAATTACTGGAAGAATTCCTCTAGCAAATACGGCGACATCCACTATTTGCTATTCGCAATACTTCCGTGCCAAGGCACGCGCCTTCGGAGCGGACCGACAGGCCAACTAGGCCGCCTGAACTGCTCATTCAGCCGACGGAGATGTTGTACAAGTTATCTGCTTACAGAATGTTCAAGCCCGTGAATTATTATGACATGGTGATTTCTTTCTTTAACGACTTCACTATCTCTCTGACCTTTGGGATAATAACGGTGTACATTCTATTAAGCGTATCTGCGGCCCATTGAAACCTGCCGCCCCAGACCTCGGTCTGATGAAAGTCGAAGTTGCTTTGCGCGATTATCTGGTCGTGATACTTCCTTGTTTCGACTTGGTTCCATTCGATATCAAGTTCGGGCATCGCTGATTCTATCTCATCACGGAGATCAAAAGTCTTTTCATAGACTCCGTTTTTCGGGAGTTTAAGGACCACCTGTAGACCCTTCTTATTAAGCCGGATGGTGAAATACACACTACTTATTCCGACAGCTACATTTATCTCATTCCAACCAGGGCTCTGCACACTATAATTGCCCTTCTTGCTCTTGTCGAGTTGGTCTTTCAACCCGGTCATGAATCTTGCCCTATCATCAAGACTGCCACTCTTTCCCGTCCAACTATTCGGCTTGGCAACGACCTCAAAGAGAATCGCTGGATCGGAATCGTCAATCTTCAAAACTTTGGCTCTCACGCCAAAAAAAGCGAAATCCTCATTGGTTATCCTATTCAGGTATTCTATAACAGCACGATGGTCGTCCTTAAAATCCGACGCCACCCAAATAAGTATCATCGAATCGAGAGCAGCTGCATATGACAACATCTGCCCGATATGATTATCGTTAGACGGGTAGATTTGATTTTCAATGACTATCTTCCTCCCGTCTGAATCCTCACAGATAATATCTGCGCGGTGGCTGCTGCTAAGGCTTATCTCCGTCTTTGGAGAAAGTAATTCAATACCGATAGCGTCTGATAACAACGACAAGTTCGCTTCCTCGGCGAGCCACGGGGTGAACTCCGTGGCCTCATTATGGAATACGCTGTTCAACTCGAGCGATTCGAGGTTTCCGATTTTTTTCATCCTAGTTCGATTTCTCACAAATATACATTATTTACTTAAAACCTATCACAAAACGACTCCTCTTTTCTTGAACGCCTGCCAGAACACCATCGGGAAGTGAATGTTGCTGACGTGGATGCCGTCCTCCAGGTATTGGGAGAGGATGTCGGGGGCATAGCCACCGTGGCCGCAGCCGATGGCCGTAAGCAGGAACGTGTTCTCAGGATGGGTTTTCGCATAATCGACAAATCTGCGGAAGGCCTCTCCGATCTCCTGCGGCCCGATTCCGTCACCGACCGTTGGAATTGCGTATGACTGCCCCTGCGGCCCCTCGGCAATACCCATTTTCGCACCGAACTTCCGCTGCGCGGCACGGGCGGCGCCACCGGCATGCAGTCCCTTGTCGTTGCTGCCGAAGACAAAGATTTCGCCCGGCTGCAGACGGTCCACCCGCTCCGGCGTGACCCGCCCGGCAAAAGCCGGATCCACCTCCTGCGCTTCATAGTAATCCCGGGCGATCCGCGACTGGTACGCCTTCTTCTCCTCCCAGCTGGCTTCGGGGCAGGCGCTTTCAAATTCCCACATCAGCCGGGCGTGGCGCTCGCGGGCGTGGCGCTCCCGCTTGAAGGTCTCGGCAGTCTTTTCCGCGGTTTTCTCGAACTGGATGACATTCGTGATGGAAAGACTCACGCTTACGCCATGCACGTCGTGGTCGGTCCCCATATAGGCGAACGACCATCCCTCCTCGGTCAGGTGCTGGATCAGCGCCTTTACCGAGGGGAGGCTGTATTCCTTGGAGGCATTCTCGTAGCCGTCGGTGATGATGGTAACCACCACCGTATGGTTGGTATCGTCCTTCAACTCACTTTCGAGCCGCGTAAGCGTGCGGCCGACTGCGTCGTACAGCGGCGTGCAGGCACCCGGCACGTAGGTCTTCTCCGTGAGCCGCTTTGCCCCTGCAGGATCTGCGTTCCAGTAAACATCTTCGACGGCGCTGCTATCGAACAGCACCAGCGAGATGAAATGATCCTGCGTCTGAGCATACTTCGCGGCATCGGCCTTCACCCCGCCGAGAACCTCGTTGAAGCCCTGTATGGCCGGTTTCTGGATGTCCCACATGGAACCGCTGCGGTCCATGATGATGACGTTGTACACTTTGCTCTTTTCTTTCTTTTCCTGGGTCTTTTCCATGGCTGTGCTGTTTTAAGGATTAATTATTGTGTCATTTTGACGCAAATATACAGCCTTTTTCCGAATCTGCAAAAAAAATGTGTCAAAATCACACGAATATTTTTATTTCCGCCGCATTTGTGCTACCTTTGCTAAGCCATGGAAAAGAATTGCAGATATGTAGCGGGAGCGCCCTTCCCCTACCAATACAAGTACGAGCACATGGCGGTCACAACCGACTGCATCATCTTCACATACGACGAACGCACGCTCAAGGTCCTGCTGATCCTGCGCGGCGGAGAGCCCTATAAAGGATGCTGGGCCTTTCCCGGAGGCTTCCTCCGGATGGACGAGACGGCCCGGGAGGGCGCCCTGCGGGAACTCCGCGAAGAAACCGCCCTGGTACCGGAGGCCATCCGTGAACTGGGCGTTTTCTCGGCGGTGGACCGGGACCCCCGCGAGCGTGTCATCACGGTAGCCTACTATGCGCTGGTCAAGCCTTCGGCGGTCGTAGGCGGCGATGACGCCGCCGATGCCGCCTGGTTCCCGGTGGACCATCTTCCCGAACTGGCCTTCGACCACCGCCAGATCTTCGCGGCGGCGATGGAGCGCCTGCGCCGCGACATCCATTTCGAGCCGCTGGGATTCGACCTGCTGGACGAGCGCTTTACGATTCCCGACCTGCAGCGCCTCTACGAGATCATCCTGGGCACGCAATTCGACCGCCGGAACTTCCAGCGGAAGATCCTCGCGTCAGGTATTCTCGAAGAGATTCCGATGCCAGAGGCTCTCGGCGAAGAAGAATGCGAGCGGAGCGTCCCCAGATTCATGAGCATGGATGATGTCCCCGTCGAGAAAAGTCGGGTTGAACAGGCCAAGAAGCGCCCCGGCCGCCTCGCCTCGCTCTTCCGTTTCAAGAAAGAGAAATATGCCGAGATGAAACGAGAAGGAGACAAATATGAGTTTTGATGGGAGGAAGGACCTTCCGGAGTCGATAGCAGTCAATACCAGCATGTTCGAATTCATGAACCGAAACCTGCACTGAGATGGACATGAGCATTGAAAACCTCCTGAAAAAGCCCTACTGGCTAATCGATATCCTGCCGAAGCAAGTCCCCGCCGGATCCGCCGGCCAGTACTTCAAGGTGGAGCGGTTTTTGCTGTCACGGCTAGACGAGATCAGCCGAAAGTTTGCCCGGATCCTCATCAGGCTGAACTGCTATTATGACCTGCAGGTGAGCACGGACGGGGGAACTTGGATCCAGAACGAATCCCCCGAGTGCTTGGTGCGCCGCTTTGAAGAGAGCGTCACCACCCACTCCCCTCTTTCCATCCTTGTCGGATCTGCCGAAGCACTCATCACCTTCAGCGGCGATGACCATTACATGACCCTGTACAATCCTGACGAAAAACTACTGGCACTGGCCCACCATTGCGCCAGTGCCGAAGGGCTTTTCGTCTGGGGGCCTGAACAGGCTGAGCCACGACCTTCCTGATGCCCTGCAACGAGAAGAACACCAAGTACAAGCCAATACCGGTCGGCCCGGACAATGACTTCCTCATCTGGGGCGTCGTCACCTGGGTCATCAAGATAGTATAGCCGAACAGGAACCAAATGAAATACAGCACTATATACCCGATTACAGCAGCGAACATCAACGCCGATTACAGGCTTACCGTCGATGCCCTGCTCAATTTCCACGAGAGCACCGTGGCCCG
>CAMNAD010000141.1 GCA_946530505.1 uncultured Bacteroidales bacterium | reverse complement strand
TCATACGATATTGAAGGCATCCTCAGCCCGGACGGACACATTCTCGGCAAAATGGGCCACAGCGAGCGCTACGAGGAGAATCTTTTCAAGAACATCAGCGGAAACTGCAGCCAGCCGATATTTGAGAACGCAGTCAACTATTTCAAAAAAATATGATAAAGAAAGAACTACTGTTCGACGGGAACGAAAAGCAGGTATTTGCTACTGACGATCCCGATAAGGTCATCTTCCGATACAAGGATGTGACCCTCGCCTACAACAGCATCAAGCGTGCCCGTTTTGACGGAAAAGGCAAGCTTGACAACCGTATCTCTGCAATACTGCTGGGATATTTGAACTCTCACGGGGTGAAAACCCACTTCATCGAGCAAACAGGCGAGCGCGAGCAGCTCTGCCGCAAAATCGAAATCATACCTCTGCAGGTTGTATGGCGCAAGCGCATTGCCGGCGATCTTGCCCTGCTGCTTGGAGTGGAGGACGGCACTCCTGCCCCCAATACGATCGTCGACCTCCGCTACAACAACGATTCGCTCGAAGATCCATTCATCAACAAGCATCATGCGGTGGCTCTGGGACTTGCTACATACGAAGAGATTGAAGGTATGTATGATGTGGCACGTCGTGCAGGGGAATTGCTGCAGGAGCTCTTCCACAAGGCTGGAATCGAGCTGGTCGATATGAGGCTGGAGTTCGGCCGCGCTTCCGACAATGGCGAAATAATCATCGCCGATGAAATCAGTCCGGACACGTGCCGTCTTTGGGACGAGGAAACAGGTGAGAGGCTCGACAAGGACCGTTTCCGTCTGGACCTGAGCGATGTCGTCGCCTCATACAGAAAGGTATTGGACGGATTGGAAAACCTTAATATACGATAGCCATGGGAGTTCTTGCCGTTTATGGTGTGCAGAATGCATCCACCTACATTTATTATGGCCTCCACAACCTTCAGCACCGTGGTCAGGAAGGAGGCGGAATTGCAACTTTCGACGAGAACGGGAAGTCTTACCGTCATCGCGGTCAGGGGCTTCTCAGCGAGATTTTCACCAACGATGAGATTGGGGAACTGAAGGGGTCTATGGGAGTTGGCAGCGTCAAGTATGCCAATGCCTCGAAGGGAGGCCCGGAGAACGTCGAGCCGCTGTATTTCCGTCACAAGAGCGGGAATTTCGTAGTGGCCGGCGAGGGCAATCTGGTGAATGCCATACAGATAGCCGATTACCTTGAAAAGCATGGCACAATCTTCCAGACAGATACCGACAGCGAACTTCTCGCCCATCTCATCAAGAAGAACTACAACGAGGAGCGCATCGACCGCATAGTCAAGGCACTTAATATGATGGAAGGCGGTTTCGCCTTCATCGTAATGACCCGCAGCCGCGTCTATGCATGCCGCGACAAGTATGGCATCAAGCCCCTCTGCATAGGCAAGTTGAACGGCGGATATGTTGTCAGCAGCGAATCCTGCGCCTTCGGAATCATGGGCGCCGAATTCATCCGCGACGTTAAGCCCGGAGAGATCGTCTCCTTCGATACCAATGGTATGCGCAGCACTCTCTGGTCCCGTTTCTCGCGCCATCGTATGTGTGCCATGGACTATATCTATTTCGCACGGCCCGACAGCGATATCGACGGCTGCAATGTGCACGCATATCGCAAGGAAGCCGGCCGCAGGCTTTTCAGGGAATGCCCTGCCGAGGCCGATGTGGTGGTAGGTGTGCCCGAGTCCGGACTCAGCGCTGCCATCGGCTATGCCGAGGAAAGCGGAATACCGTTCGAGATGGGACTTGTCAAGCATAAATACGTAGGACGTACTTTCATTCAGCCTGTGCAGAGCATGCGTGAACTTGGCGTAAAGATGAAGCTGTCACCCGTTCACAGCATAGTGGGCGGCAAACGCATTGTGCTTGTGGACGACTCCATAGTTCGCGGTACCACCTGTCTGAAGATAGTCAAGCTGCTTCGCGATGCCGGCGCTGCAGAGGTGCACGTGCGCATCGCCAGCCCCATGATGCGCTTCACCTGCCATTATGGCGTAGATACTTCCACCCCGGAAGAACTACTTTGCTCTCACCGTACCCTGGAAGAAGCCTGCGCTGCAATCGAGGCGGATTCTCTCGGATATTTGAGCCCTGAATCCACCCGGGACGCCTGTTTCGGTTGTGCGGACCCGTGCCAGGCCTGTTTCACGGGAGAGTATCCCACTTTGCTTTACGACGATAGTATTACCAGCGAATAGATATGGCAGAATCTTATGAAAAAGCCGGCGTGAACCTCGAAGCCGGTTATGAGGTAGTCAGAAGAATCAAGCAGCACGTTGCGTCTACCGCCCGCACGGGCTCGATGGGAAACATCGGTTCGTTCGGCGGGATGTTCGATCTTTCTTCCCTCGGGGTGAAAGAGCCTGTGCTGGTGAGCGGTACCGACGGTGTCGGCACGAAACTGAAGATCGCGTTTGCTATGGACAAGCACGATACCATAGGCATCGATGCCGTGGCAATGTGCGTGAACGATGTGCTTGCACAGGGCGCTGAGCCGCTGATTTTCCTGGATTATGTGGCCCTTGGGCACAATGTCCCGGCAAAGGTAGAGGCAATAGTAGCCGGTGTCGCTGAAGGATGCCGCCAGGCAGGATGTGCCCTGGTCGGCGGCGAGACTGCGGAGATGCCGGGCATGTATTCCGACGGGGAGTACGACATCGCAGGATATACTACCGGCGTGGTCGAGAAGTCGAAACTTATCGACGGTTCCAAGGTCAAGGTGGGCGATGTGCTGGTTGGCGTGGCTTCCAGCGGCGTGCATTCCAACGGTTTCAGCCTGGTTCGCAAGATCGTAGCGGACGCGGGACTGCATTACGGGGATGCCATCCCCGAATTCGGCGGACGCCTTCTCGGCGATGTGCTGCTGACACCCACGAAAATATATGTGAAGCAGATGCTGGAGGTGATCCGCAATTGCGACGTGCACGGAATCTGTCATATCACCGGTGGCGGTTTCGACGAGAATATTCCGCGTGTGCTGCAGGCGGGGCAGGGGCTGGAGATCCAGGAAGGCTCCTGGGAGATTCTGCCGGTGTTCAGGATGCTGGAGAAATGGGGAGGGGTGCCTCATCGCGAGATGTTCAATATTTTCAATATGGGTATAGGGATGATCGCGGTCCTGGATGCTTCGGAGGCCGACAAGGCCATCGGCATTTTGGAGGCTTGCGGCGAAAAGGCTTCCGTCATCGGCAGAGTTACCGACAAACCGGGAGTCAGTATCCTTCCACCGTCAGAAAGAACAGATTAGACAAATATGAAGAAATTAGCAGTTTTTGCCAGCGGAACAGGGAGTAATTTCGAGGCGATCGCCGATGCCTGCGCGGACGGACGCCTGGATGCAGGCGTGGTGCTGATGGTCTGCGACAAGCCCGGGGCGCCGGTAGTGGCCAAGGCCGAGGTGAGGGGAATCCCTACCTTTGTTTTCTCTCCGAAGGAATATCCCTCCAAGGAGGCTTTCGAGACTGAGATCGCCGGCCTTATGGATGCCGCGCAGGTGGATCTGGTCTGCCTTGCGGGATATATGCGCATCATCGGGGATGTGCTCCTCAAGACGTACGGCGGGCGTATCATCAACATTCATCCTTCGCTGCTGCCCGCTTTCAAGGGGGCTCATGCGGTGGAGCAGGCCGTGGCATACGGCGTGAAGGTGTACGGCATCAGTATCCATTGGGTGAATTCCGACCTGGACGGCGGGCGTATCATTGCGCAGAGGGCCTTTCAATATGACGGTGACGATCCCGCCGAGGTGCACCGCATAGGGCAGAAGATAGAACATGCATTATATGTTGAAACAATAGCAAAACTTTTGAAATGAGAGCATTAGTAAGCGTCAGCGATAAGACGGGCCTGGTTGCCTTCGTGCAGGGCCTTGTGGATCTTGGATGGGAAATCATTGCAACCGGGGGGACGCAGAAACTCCTGGAGAGCGAGGGTGTGAAAACCATCGGCATCAGTGAGGTTACGGGCTTTCCTGAGATTCTGGACGGCCGCGTGAAGACTCTGCACCCCAAGGTGCACGGAGGGATACTAGCTCGCCGGGAACTCCCGGAGCATA
>CAMNAD010000140.1 GCA_946530505.1 uncultured Bacteroidales bacterium | reverse complement strand
CGCTGCGGCTCCGTCAGTTTCACTATTTTTTGATGGGATAAAGATGAATAAGGAAAACTATCAAAAGCGCAATGGCCGCGGGGAAGAGCGAGAACAGGCTCCATATCATATTGCACACGGAAGCCTCGTTGCTTATCGTCACCACGGTCTGGCCGGTGGCAGGATCGGTGCCGGAAATAAACCCGGCCACGCCGAGCAGCATAGCCACCAGGGCGCCCGAAATGGCGGAACCGAACTTCTGCGCCATTGTTCCGGAAGAAAAGATGAGGCCTGTGGAAGATGTGCCGTTCATCTCAGTGGCGAAGTCGGCCACGTCGGCATACATCGACCACAGCAGCGGGGAATACAACCCGATGCCGATCGAGGTTAGGATCACCATCGCTACCATCACCCAGATATACTTGGGGTCCATGGGAATGAAGAAGAACGCGATGGAGGTAACTGCACAGATAATCGCAGCGATGCGGAACGCGCGGCGCTTGGATCCGGCCCACTTGGTGAAAGCGGGAGAAAGGCCTCCGAATATCATGCAGGTCACTTCTCCGAAGGTCATGAAGACGGTATAATTGATGATAAGACCGCTTACCGTGACATCGCCGTGCAGGCAGTACTGAAGCAGATAGCCGGCCACCGCATAGCGGAAACCGTTGAAGAAATTGGTGCAGACTCCGATGAGCGTCAGATATATCCAGGGCTTGTTGCGGAAGAGGTCGGCGAAGGGCTTGAAAGAGAACTTCTCGGCGCGCACCGGCTTGAGGCGTTCCTTGGTGAGAAGGCCGCAGGCAAGTGTGCCGAGAGCGGCCAGTCCGCCCAGGACGACGCCGAGCACGGCATACTGATGCTGTTCGCTTCCGCCTACCAGTTTCTGGAGGTAAGGGAAGGACAGCAGAGTCACGAAGCCCATCGCGTATGCTCCCACCATGCGATAAGAAGAAAACTGGTTTTTCTCGTCGTCATTGTCGGTCATCACGCCCAGCAGCGAGCCGTACGGCACGTTCACGGCAGTGTAGACCGCCATCATCAGAAGATAAAGGGAATATGCCCAGATACGTTTTCCGGTAATGCCGAAGTCCGGCGTGTAGAGCAGCAGTGCGAACACAGCGCCAAGCGGAATGGCCCCGAAGATGAGCCACGGCCTGTAGGTGCCCCAGCGGGACTGTGTACGGTCGGCGATCGCTCCCATCATGGGGTCGGTGACCACGTCGAACAGACGGGCCACAAGCATCAGCGTGGCAGTATCTGCAACGGTAAGGCCGAAGATGTTCGTGAAAAACAAAGGGAAAGCAATGGACATCACCTTCCAGGTAATACCGCCGGCTGCCGCATCTCCAAGAGCATATCCTATTTTCTCCGAGAACTTTACCATATAACTATTACTTGTTGAGATTCTTGTCGATCAAGCGGTTGAGCCTTTCCACGGTCAAGCCTGTCCTCAGGCCGTCCGGTTCGGTATTGAGGCAATAGTCTACGAGACGGTCGATAGTCGAGACGGCAACGTGCATGCGAGTATCGGAAGAAGCATAATAGATATAGACGGTGCCGTCCTCATCGGCAATCCAACCGTTGGAAAAGAGTACGTTCATCACGTCGCCGATATATTCTTCGCCCTCGGGAGCCATGAAGAACCCGGCAGGTTCGGCAATAACGCGCGTAGGATCGTCGAGGGCGGTCATGTACATGTAGAGCACATAACGAAGGCCGGATGCACATCCGCGCACTCCGTGAGCAAGATGCAGCCATCCCTTCGAGGTCTTGATGGGTGCGGGGCCCTCTCCGTTCTTGCATTCTTTAATGGTATGGTAGTGACGCTTGTTGATGATTTTCTCGTCACGTATTACCGCTCCGTCCATGCTGTCCACAAGCGCCCAGCCTATGCCTCCGCCATTTCCGGCATCGATGAAGCCGTCCTGAGGGCGGGTATACAGGGCATATTTGCCGTTGACGAATTCCGAATGAAGCACGACGTTGCGCTGCTGGCTGGAAGAAACGATATCCGGCAGACGCTCCCAAGTGACAAGATCCTTGGTGCGGGCGACACCGGCGGCTGCAACGGCGGAAGAGAGGTCGCCGGCAGGAGCGGAAGGGTCTTTGCGCTCGACGCAGAATATGCCGTAAATCCATCCATCCTCGTGGGCGGTGAGCCTCATGTCATAGATATTCGTGGCCGGCTCTCCGTACTCGGGCATCGTTATCGGGCGTTCCCGGAAACGGAATCCGTCGGTTCCTCTTTCACTTTCGGCTACCGCAAAGAAAGACTTGCGGTCGGCGGCTTCGACACGCACGACCATACAGTATCGTCCGTTCAGCTTGATTGCACCGGAATTCAGCGTCGCATGGATGCCGAAACGCTCCATGAGATATGGATTGCTTTCGGGGTCGAAATCGTAACGCCATTCCAGCGGGGCGTGAGCGGCAGTCAGCACCGGGAACAGGTACCTTTCATAAACACCGTTGTCCTCTACGGGCACATTAACCTTTTTCAGCAATTCTTCGTGGCGTACGCGAAGAAAACGCTCTCTTTCTTTGAAATCCATAATCTGTCTAAAGCAATACTATTTGTTCTAACTCTGCAAACTTTTTGAAATCTCCTTCATGTTCAAAACCTTTCCAGGGGCCGTAGAAATGTTCCGGTTTGTCATGGGCGTTACGCCAGGTAAGCACATACACCAGAGGGTAATCCTTGATGCAGGGGTACAGGGTGGCCGTCCACCAGTCCGGGCTGGTAAGCCCCTCCAGTCCTGTCTCGGAAAGAGCGATCAACTTGCCGTGCTCCTTTCCGAGGCGGTCCAGGTATTCCAGCGTAGGGACCAGCTTGGAGCGGAAGAGTTCGCAGGCCGCTTCGATGCCGCCCTCGTGACCGTTGTATGAATAGGCGTCCAGCCCCATAATGTCGATGATGTCATCTCCCGGCCAGCGCTCCATATAGCCCTCGGCATCTACGTCGAGGTTGGGGGAATAGCACCATACTATGTTGTCGAAGCCCCGCTCGCCTGCGAGATAATCGTAGGTCGTACGCCAGAGCGCACGGTACTGCTCCGTCGTGCAGAGCTTCTGCCCCCACCAGAACCAGCTCCCGGTATGCTCGTGCCAGGGCCGGAAGATGAAGGGGATACGATTGCCGCCGGAATCGCGCAGGGTGTCGAAGAAATCTCCAATGATCTGCAGCCAGCCCATGAACTTTTCGTGATTCTCCCCTCCCTCGAGTACGGATGCAACCACCTTGTCGGAGCTTACGTCCCACGCGGTGCCGCCGGTGAGGATGTTGCGGGGATGCCAGGAGAAGGTGACGACTCCCCCTCTTTCCACATGCTTCACAGCCGCCCTGCGGATGAGAGCGAAGGGAACTCCATCGAGGCTCTTGTCTGCTCCGAGTTCGATTTCGCCGAGTTCGAGGCCGAGCACGGCGGGATAGTGTCCGCAGACATCCTTGACATCGGAACGCTCCAACGGGTCGTTCTGCGCGTCTTCGACCTTCCAGGCATGGCCGTAGCAAAGGTCATCCTGATGTCCGTACATGATTTTTCCGGCTTGGACGGACGCTCCCAAAGACTCGATCAGGAGTTCGCGGCCGGTTTTGTCGCCGTTCCCGCAGCAGGCTGCGAGAACGATGGCAAATCCGGAAAAGAGGATAGGTTTCAGTATGGTTTTCATTGTTTCAGAATTTTGGTGCTTTGTTATATACAGTTTCGAGAGTATAGCTCCCGCTTTCGTTGTTCATGGCATTCACCATCAGGTCCAAATCCCTCTTTATGCTGTACCCGACTTCGGTCAGGGCCTTGTCGGACGCCACATTTACAGCAAGTTTGAAGGGCCCATCGCCCAAGAACATCCAGTCATGCTCGACAGGCACGTCGATGCTGGTGACGGTAGCCAGGCTGTCGGTGTAGGCATCGATTATCGCCATGGTGGAAGCGTCGCTGAGATATACTCCGTTCAGGCCCTGGCCCTCCTGGAAAGGATCTCCGCAGAGATCATCCCCTTCCTGCCAGAAATCGTGGCCGGGGGTCTGCCTGGCAAGGCCGCTCCAGGCCCAGAAATTGCACCCGAGAAGGACGTCGGCGTTGCGCGCGGACTGAAGGACCCTGGAGAAAAC
>CAMNAD010000139.1 GCA_946530505.1 uncultured Bacteroidales bacterium | reverse complement strand
GAGCAACTGACTCTTAATCAGTGGGTCCAGGGTTCGAATCCCTGAGGGTGTACCAAGAAAAAGGCTTGCAGAATTGCAAGCCTTTTTCCGTTTATGACATGCTCTCACTTCGTCCAAAGACTGGCATACGCATCACTCGGCATACGCCAATCCCCTCTAGGCGACAGCGATACACTACCGACCTTGGGTCCGTCGGGCAGGCAGCTGCGCTTGAACTGCTGGCTGAAGAAGCGCTTGCAGAAAACCTTTAGCCACTTCGCTATAATCTGCTCATTGTAAGCACCTTCAAATGCCTTGCAAGCAAGGAAGAGCACCTTTTCCGGAGTAAAGCCCCAGCGCATTATATTGTACAGGAAGAAATCGTGGAGTTCGTACGGGCCGACAACATCTTCAGTAACCTGAAGAATGGTACCATCAGAGGCGGCAGGCAGCAGTTCGGGCGAGATGGGCGTATCGATGATGTCTGTCAGAACATCCTGTGCGCCGCCGAAATGCTCGGAAGCGGCAAAAGCCACAAGTGCACGGACCAGCGTCTTGGGAACGGATGCGTTTACACCATACATCGCCATATGGTCCCCGTTGTATGTACACCAGCCGAGGGCGAGTTCGGAAAGGTCGCCGGTACCGACCACGATTCCTCCCTCCTGCCCTGCAACATCCATCAAGATCTGAGTACGCTCGCGAGCCTGGGCATTTTCGTATGTAGTGTCGTGGTTCTCAAGCGGATGCTCAATGTCGGAGAGATGCTGCGTAACGGATGGAACAATGGATATCTCTTTCGAAGTGATTCCCAGCTTTTCCATCAGGATGCCGGCATTGCCCTTGGTTCGCCCGGTAGTTCCGAATCCCGGCATAGTGATGCCTATAATCCCCTTCCTGCTGATGCCAAGCCTGTCGAAGGCCAAGACCGTCACCAGCAGCGCCAGCGTCGAATCCAGGCCACCGGAGATGCCTATCACGGCCTTTTTGCACCCTATGTGCTCCAATCTTGTGCAGAGCCCTAGAACCTGTATGGACAATATCTCTTTACAACGCTCGTCAAGGGCAGCCCCCGAAGGCACAAATGGATGGGGTTCAATGCGTCTTATCAGGCATTTGCCGAAATCTGTGGCATATGCTTCTCCTGCTTGAACCGTATTGAAGGTATCAGACCTCCGTGAAAGGGCGTCACGGAAATTGGGGCTCTTGGCACGGATGGTGTCCAACCTCTCTACGTCGACATCGGCAAAAATGGCCGAGGACTCCATCCTGAACCTCTCATTCTCGGCCAGAAGGGCTCCACATTCATAAATGAGGGAAGATCCGGCCCAGACCAGGTCTGTAGTAGATTCGCCATAACCGCAACTGCAATAGACATACGCAGCATCAAGCCTTGCAGATGTGGAAGATACGAGCATTTTTCTATAGTCGTTCTTTAGGAGAGATTCGTTGGATGCAGAGAGGTTGACTATGATATTCGCCCCAGCGAGCGCCGCATAGCTGCAAGGAGGCACAGGCACCCATAGATCCTGGCATATTTCTACTCCTACTACAGCCTTTCCAACAGCAAACAACTGCCTGGTGGACAATCTTGTAGTCTGCCCTGCATAAACTATTTCTTTATCTATATTGCCACCGCTTTCGAACCAGCGCATCTCATAGAATTCCGCAGAATTGGGAAGATAAATCTTCGGGACCAGTCCGAGGATACGTCCCCCCTTTATCAGCACCGCACAGTTATAAAGACGGCCGGCGCAGAACACCGGCGCGCCTACGGCAACCAGCATTCCGGACGGAAGGCCGGCTCCGGCAATATCGGCAACTGCCTTTTCTGCTCCTTCCAGAAGGGTCTTCTGTCCGAAAAGATCGGCGCAACTGTAACCGGTAGTGCACAATTCCGGGAAGACGACAATCGAAGCTTCCTTCGATGCGGCCACCTCTGCCAAGCGTATTATCTCTGCGCTGTTCCTGACTGTGTCTGCAAGATAAACTCTGGGTGTGACTGCTGCCACGCGGACAAATCCGTAGTCTTTTTGGTCAATGCCTTTCATAAAAACTTCTTTAATCACACAAATTTAATTATTTTTGTACACTTAACGAAAAAACCTGAACCAATGAACAGAGAAGAAATCAAGACCATCATCCCACACAGGGCTCCTATGCTCCTCGTGGATGAGACCAATCTTTTCGAAGACGGACACGTAGAATCCAAATACACTATTCCTCAGGACGCATGGTTCGTTCAGGGGCATTTCCCCGGCTATCCTGTAGTCCCCGGAGTAATCATGTGCGAGATCATGGCACAGGGCAGCGTTCTTCTGATTCCCAGGGAGATGCTCGCCGTGAACACTGCAATGTATGCAGGCCTTGACGGTATAAAATTCAAGAACTCCGCCTTTCCGGGCGATACCGTAGAGGTTACAGCAAAACTTGTCGACCTTCGTCCCCCGCTCGTGGTCGTGGACGCCCAGGCGAAAGTCAACGGAAAACTCTGCACAAAGGGCACGCTCAAGTTCTTCCTGGTTCCCAAAGAAAACCTCAAGGGCATTGAATAAGATGGCGGCTCCGATAGTAGAACAGCACCTGCGCATCAACAGTTACGAAACCGACCTGAACGCGAACATCAAGGCGGTGAGCCTGCAGAATCTGCTGCAGGAAGTGGCGTATCGTGGTTCGGAATTCTGCAAGTGCGGGCCTTCCGTAATGAAAGACAGGGGCATTTTCTGGGCCCTCAACCGCATCCATTTCCATATCTACGACTATCCCAGATGGGAAGATGATGTGGTGTTGCAGACCTGGTCCCGCGGGCAGGCAGGCCCTCTCTGGCACAGGAACTTCCGTATGCTGAAGGGAGGGCAGATCACCGTACTCGGAACCTCGGCATGGACGGTGGTAGACCTCAAGGAGCGCAGCATATACCGGGGTGATCTTGGATTCAATCCAGAATTCCATTATCCGGAGGACACACTCCCCTTCTGCAGCAAGATTATAGTTCCGCGCGAGCTTGAATCCGTTCCTGCCGGATCGCATACAGTACTCTGGTCCGACCTCGACACCAACGGGCACGCCAACAATTGCGCATACACCCAGTGGGTGCTGGACGCCCTACCTTTTGAATACATAAAATGCAGGATGCTGCGGGATGTTCAGGTGAACTACCATCGCGAAGCGCATTATGGCGAACAGGTAGACCTGTTCATATCGCGCGATGCCGACAAATGGTACATTACAGGCAAGACGGGAGATCTAACCTGCTTCGTTGAGAGTCTGGAATTCGATTAGAACTCTACCGCCCTGGCAAGTATTTCGACAGGATTGAGCACGGTCTTCCCCGTGCTCATTTCTATTTGCCACTTGCAGGTCTCGCAATCGGTGGCGACCACATCGGCCTTGGAATCGTCGATATCGGCGAACAACTTCGAGCCGATTGCCTGGGAATAACCGTAATTCTCCTTCTTGAATCCGAAGGTGCCGGCTATTCCGCAACAGTTCTGGTCGAGCACGTTCAATTCGAGTCCGGGAATCATCTGAAGAAGGGCAATGGAATATATCTGCCAGCCCATCTTCTGCATATGGCAGGCCGTGTGATAAGCGACCTTCATCTTGAAATCCTTGCGGAACTTGAACTGTATTTCTCCTGAAGAAAGCTTCGTGTAGAGCCACTTGGTCGCAAGCATCAGGGAATCGCGGACATCGGAATTGTCCAGCCCCAGCACATCCGGATACTCGTCCCTCATAGTGAAGGTGCAGGTGGAAGATGTGGTGAGCACCTGTTCCCCGGCGGAAACGGCCTTGCGCATGGAAGCGAGGTTTACAGCCCCCTGCCTCCGGGCCTTGTCGGCGAATCCGTTGCTCATAAGGGCGACGCCGCAGCATTTCTCCTTTTCAAGAAGATGCACTCCGTACCCTGCGGCATTCATCAGGCGGACAAAGTCCTTGCCCAATGACGGATGGTTATAGTTCACATAGCAGCCGTGGAAATATGTCACAAACCTGTCGAATGCACTCTGGTCCTGCCTGCGGAACCAGCTTACGAATTTCTGGCGGGAATACTTCGGGAAGGTCCTGTGCTTGTCTACGGCCAGGACTCCGTCCATAACGGCCTTGACCGGCCGCAGGGCCAGGACTCCGTTGACTATG
>CAMNAD010000138.1 GCA_946530505.1 uncultured Bacteroidales bacterium | reverse complement strand
AGGCTGCCTTCCACCACGAAATGCGCTCCCCACCAGCTGATTGCGATAATGCAGGCGTTCACCACCAGGTTCATGACAGGATGGTTGAGCGCCATCAGACTCTCGGCCTTTACATTCAGGGTATAGAGGGACAGTGCGGCCCTGTCGAACTTGCTTATCTCGTGATTCTCGCGGGCATAGGCCTTGACGACGCGGATTGCGGACACGTTCTCCTGCACGACCGCATTCAGAGCGTCGTACTTCTTGAAAATTTCCCGGAAAAGCCGGGCGGCACGGCTGATGAGTATTCCAAGGAACACGCTCAGCACTACCATCGCAATCAGGAAGATGACGCTCAGGCGGGAGTTGATGAAGAAGCACATCACCAGCGCGGAAACCATATTCAGCGGGGCCCGGAAAGAGGTGCGCAGCAGCATCTGGAAAGCATTCTGAACGCTCGCCACGTCGGTGGTCATGCGAGTCACCAGGCCGGCGGTGCTGAACTTGTCGATGTCCGAAAAGGAGAAACGGCGGATGTTGGCGTACATCGCGGAACGCAGATTCGCGGCAAGCCCGCTGCTGGAATAAGATGCGAAGCGACCTGCCAATATGCCGAAGGCCATGCTGAAGCAGGCAAGCACTACCAACTGACCGCCATAATGCCAGATTGAGGCTATATCGCCGGCATTTATGCCTTTGTCGATGATGGATGCTGTGACGTACGGAATGAGAATGCCCATGACGACTTCCAGACTCGTCCACAGAGGGGTGAGCAGCGAGGCGGTGGTGTACCGCCCTGTCTGACGGAGAATCGTGCGGAGCATGGCCTGCTAATACTTGAACGAACTGCCGCCCAAGAATTCGCGGAGCAGCGAGGTCGGAGGTATCTCCTTGTCCGGCACGGGGACGAAGTAGTGGATGAACTTCAGCAGTCTGTGCGCTTCCGAATACTCGGGGCAGTTCTTAGGCACGCTGGCAAGAATCGGTTCCGCATGATTGCGCAGCACGGCAAACTCGACAAGATATGCCGAATTGAACATCACATCGGCATTCTCCTGATAAGGATATATCCACTGATCTTCGGCGGCACGGACCTTGGGCCACTGGCTGATAGTCTGCCTGGCGGTGAACGCACCTTTATTATAATCGCGCACGATGCGCCTGAGCAGACGGTTGTCGCTTGTAGGTATGCAGTTATGGTTGTCGAGGGCGATGCCGGTGAGGGTGGATATGAATATACGGAACTTTATGCGCTCAGATATGCGCGAAGTGAGTTTGGGATTAAGGGCATGTATGCCTTCGAGCACAACCACGTTCCCCTCTGCAAGTTTGAGTTTCTTGCCGTTGTATTCGCGCTTGCCGGTGGTGAAGTTGAATTCCGGCACTTCAACCTCCTCGCCTGCGAGAATCCTGAGAAGGTCGTTTTCCAGGGCCTTGTGGTCGACTGTGTCGAAGTTGTCGAAGTCCGGAGTGCCATCCGGCAGCAGCGGAGTCTTTTCGCGGTCGACGAAATAATCGTCCGTACTGAAAGTCAAAGGGCGGAGCCCACAGGCCTTCAACTGCACGCTGAGACGCTTCGACACCGTAGTCTTTCCAGAACTTGACGGGCCGGTGATAAGAACGAGACGGACCTTGTTCTTACCGCAATAGCGCTTGTTGATTTCCTCGGCAATCTGCACGATTTTCTTTTCCTGCAGGGCTTCGGCCACCTGTATCAGGTCGCTTCCGTTCCCGGCCAAAAGGCTCTTGTTCAGGTCACCGACCGTATTCAGCCCCATGATTTCGTTCCACTTCAGGTTCTCGCTGAACATTTTGAAAGTCTTCGGCTGGTCAATATACGGAGCGAGTTGTGTGGGGTTATGCTTGTTCGGGCCTATCAGCAGCATTCCTCCATGATACGTAATCAGATCCCATTTCGTGAGATATCCGGTCGATGGCACAAGCCGGCCGTAATAATAGTCCTTGGTCTTTCCGAGGGAATAATAGTCCATATACACCTGGCCGCTGGTCTCGAGGAGTTTAACCTTGTCTTCGGCACCTATCTTGTGCATGATATCGATTACCTGTTCGATGGGGGCCTCGAAACGATGGAAGGGTTGGTTCATCTGCACAAGACGATCCATCTTTGCCTTGAGTTTGTCGACATCCTCCTGGGTAAGCGGGGACCTGTCCGCCTTCACCAGTTCGCAGAAATAGCCATGCGAGATGGGATGCTCTATAAAAATATGGCTGCCGCGGAACACGTCCTTGGCAGCCTTGCAGAGCAGAAAGCACAGCGAGCGGATGTATACGCGCATTCCGCTTGCCACGGTGCAGTCCACGAACTCCACGGTCCTGCTGTTGTAGACGCGGAACTTGAGCCCCTGCGACACATTATTAACCTTGGCTGAAACAATAGGATACGGCCTTTCGAACTGGAACTCCGGCAGCATGTCAAGAAGGGTGGTTCCCTCCCGGAAAGACCTGGTAGTGCCGGTGTTTTTGCAATAGACTTGAATCATCGTGCGATTTGTAAGGCACAAAGATACAAAAAATAGAATTATTTTTTTACATTTGCACCCAAGTTTCACTTAACCTTTTTTTATGTGTAGAAATGAAGAAATTCCTGGTAGTTTACACAGCTCTTACGCTGCTCTGCCTGAGTGCTCCTGCGCAAGAATTTGCGCCCGCACCCGAGGCTGAGGACTCCGGCCGCAGTGTCGGATTGTCCGTTATTCCGAGATTCGAATTCAATTACAATGGCGATTTCACACTCGGTGATTCTTCTCTCTATTCACTCTTCGAAGGCAATATTTCCGACGCGCTGTCGTTCAGCATCTGCAATCACTGGCTTGCTGGCGACAAGGAATCCATCAGCCTTCTTTACAGCAACACGGGCCGCAGCGACGATGTCAACTGGCTCGACTGGGCATATTTGAATTATGCCCTGGACAATTTCTCCTTTACCCTCGGCAAGCAGTCCCTTACCTTCGGAGGATACGAATTCGACGCATATGACTTCGAATCATTCTCTTTCCTGGGTTCAACGGCCTGGAACAATCTCCAGGTTTACCTCTGGGGTCTCAAGGCAGACTGGACGAATCCCGCCGAGAACACTACCCTCTCCCTGCAGATGACCTCTTCTCCTTTCGGAGAGCATCCCTTCTCCAGCGGTCTGTTCAATTATGCGGCAGAATGGCGCGGGGAGTACGGCAGCTTCTCGAATATCTGGTCCGTAGCCGCCCTGCAGCGCGACAAAGGAGATTTCATCCCCATTATCTCCCTCGGACAAAGTTTCTCGCTGACCGACGAGATTTCTCTCGGTCTTGACATTTTTAATATTGTGGGCGACGAAGAAAACGTCGTAATGAAAGGTCTCACCATGATTCCTTCCATCACCTATACTCCCTGCGACAGGCTTATGCTCAGGGGCCGTATGGGCGGAGAAATCAACCGCGAGACAAAGAACAAGGATCTCATAGTCGGTGTCGATGGCTACTGGCTCCCCCTGAAGAGCTGCGAAGACCTGCGCCTTATTGCGTCTGCCGGTTACCATCATGACCTCAAGCTCGTCAATGTCACATTTGGCGCTATGTATTACTTGAACTTTCCCCGCAAATAAATGGCAAAAGACGATCGCATCATCAACATTGAGCACCTCAGCAAATCCTTCGGAGACAAGAAGGTGCTCGACGACATCAATCTTTACGTACGCCGCGGTGAGTTCCTCACCCTGCTGGGTCCTTCGGGCTGCGGCAAGACCACCCTGCTGCGTATGATCGCAGGTTTCCTGCAGCCGGACGAGGGCGTTATCTCCCTTGACGGTAAGGACATCGAAGGACTTCCCCCGCACATGCGTCCTCTGAACACCGTTTTCCAGCGCTATGCCCTCTTCCCTCACCTCGACGTCTACGACAACATCGCTTTCGGCCTGAAGCTGAAAAAGACGCCTGAGGAGGAAATCGACAAGCGGGTGCGCAGGGTGCTCAAGCTCGTTGCGATGTCGGATTATGAAGACCGTGACGTGGAAACCCTCTCCGGAGGCCAGCAGCAACGCATTGCAATCGCACGCGCAATTGTGAACCAGCCCAAGGTCCTCCTCCTCGACGAGCCCCTTGCAGCACTCGACCTCAAAATGCGCAAGGACATGCAGATCGAGCTCAAGGAGATGCACAAGAAGCTGGGCATCA
>CAMNAD010000137.1 GCA_946530505.1 uncultured Bacteroidales bacterium | reverse complement strand
TCTTCCAGCCCGGGATCGTCGAAGAAATCGGCCGGAAAGCAGCTGCCCTGCACGGCTTGGAAGGCCCACTCAACGAGTGGAAATTGATGCTTGCCGGTACGGTCGAAAGCATCTACAACTCCGTGCCCATGGAAACAGGCAACGCACAGGTAAACGAATTGGTATCGTCCAGGGGAATGATTGGCATGCTCAACACCATCTACCTGATTATCTGCGCAATGTGCTTCGGAGCATGCATGCGCGCAGGAGGGATGATCGACGCCATAATGAAGGCGATGCGCAAGTTTACCGGCAACCGCACCGGGCTGGTAGCGACTACGGTCGGGTCCGGCACCGCGTTCAATACCCTGGTCTGCGACCAGTATCTTTCCATCATGCTGACAACCAACATCTTCAAGGATATTTACGAAGATGCCGGATATGAAAACCGACTGCTCAGCCGTTCGGTGGAAGATTCAGCCACGGTCACGTCCGTGCTGGTGCCGTGGAATACCTGCGGCATGACCCAGGCCACGATCCTGAGCACACCGACGCTGGTTTATCTGCCCTACTGCTTTTTCAACCTCCTGAGTCCGCTCATGAGCATACTGGTGGCGGCCATAGGGTATAAGATTTTCAGAAAGAAGTCCTGAGACGCACCACCTGCTGGCACCCCTGGTAGCCGACGCCGTCGAAGTGGAAGGCGGCGCCCAGCTGAAGACTCAGGCGTTTTGATATTCGCGGAGTCCAGAGGAGCTCCGCCATGTCGTAGAAACCGCGGTATGTGGGTTCTCCCAAGTACAGATTTGAAGCGTAAATACCGCCTTCCGGTGCCGGGCTGTCGTAATAATGATACAGGTCATCCCCGGCATAGATACTGTTCTGGATGCAGACATTCCATTTCCTGGCCCGGAAAATGATCTCGCTGCCCAAAGGCATCACCGGATCGGGATCTATATCGCGGGAGCGCTGGTAACCGGCCATAAGTCCTGCCTGCAGGGAAAGTTCCTGGAAGAAGCCGGCAAAGCAGGCGAAATCGGCCTTGAGCCATGGATTGAACAGATGATTGTCTATCACATTATGGGCGAGGGCGGACGTTGCATAATGGTAGAAACTCAGGCCCCATCCTGCTGAAAGCCACTTGTTTGCATCCCATTTCCCGGAAGAATATATCTGGAAACGCTCGCGCACGGCTCCTCCCTTCTTTCCCATCCAGTCGCAGCCCAGTTCGGCATCGAAATCTTTTGCACTGTACTGCAGCAGCGCCCCTTCCAGATTGGAATCGTAGAAAGAGACCGCATCGCTCCAGACAGCCCGGCTGTAATACCCGTCCAGCAGATAACGCGGAAGGACACCCGCCGCTGCGCGGAAAACCCTGCGTCCTCCCAGTTTGTGCGCAACCTGGTAATAAATGGACAGTTCCTTGAAGGAATCCTTCAGACCTTCGCCTGATCCCATGTCGCGCCGAACCGAGACTCCCGCCATGATACGATGCTCCGTAATCCTGCTCTGCTTGTAGGAAAGGCCTATCTGGGGCAGTAGAAGAACAGAATGCAGAGTCTCCGATTCCATATATTTTTCGGAGCCGGCATCGAACTCCCCGTTGTCGAAATAATAATCGAGATACTCCTCGTGCACGAACTTCTGGGCACAAAGCGGAAAGGCTGCAAAGCATAGCAGCAAAGATGTCAGGACACGTTTCATAACTTCTGCAAAGTTAGGCATTTATTTCCCTGCTATCACCATTTATTATGATTTTATTTTACCTAACTATTGCGATTGACCGGCTCTATGCAAATCAGTAATTTTGCGACGCAAAATTGACAAAAGTACTTGATTATGGCAAAATGGATGATCTGCACACTTGCAGCGCTTGCCTTCAGCAGCGCGGCTGCCAGTGCACAAGACAACAGACTTACTGTGGGAGGTTACGGAGAAGTGGCCATGACCCGCAATTTCTATAACGATTCTCCTTATATCTACGCCAAACCCGACAACTACCGCGACGCACCCGGCCACGGCCGCTTCGACATCCCGCATGCCGTGGTTTATCTTGGCTATGATTTCGGCAAAGGATGGACTATGCAGAGCGAGATCGAGTTCGAACACACCGGCACCGGAGCTGCCATCGAACGCGAATATGAAGAAGCGGGAGAGTTCGAGCAGGAGATTGAAAAGGGCGGAGAGGTGGAACTTGAGCAGTTCTGGATCCAGAAGAGTTTCTTCCCGCAATTGAATGTGCGCATGGGCCACATCGTGGTTCCTGTAGGAGGCCTGAACAACGCCCACGAGCCTCTGGAATTCTTTACCGTCTACCGTCCGGAGGGAGAATACACGATACTGCCCTCCACCTGGCACGACACCGGAATCAGCATCTGGGGCCAGGCAGGAGCATGGCGCTACGAAGCGCTGATGATGGCGGGTCTCGACGCCTTCATGTTCAACACCGACAATTTCATAAAGAATGGAGCCGGTTCCCCTTATGAATTCAAGGTGGCGAATACCTACGGATTTGCCGGACGCATCGACAACACATCCTTCAGGAACCTCCGGCTAAGTCTAAGCGGATGGTACGGCAATTCCATGCACAACACCTACCCCAACGACCTCAAGGGCGACGGACTCAAATACGACGGCAGCAGGGGCCGGGTGATCATAGGCGCTTTCGATTTTGCCTATACCGGCAAGAGGCTGACGATCAGGGGTAATGCAGATTATGCGACACTCGGCGATGCGGCCGACATAAGCAAAGCCAAGGCGGTGCGTGCAGCCAACGACTCCCCCTACTCCAAAGAGCCCGTGGGCAAGGCGGCATACGCCATAGGCATGGAAGCCGGCTTTGACATCCTCCCCTGGTTCAAGCCCAAGGACAAGGAACAGAAACTATTTGTATTCGGCCGCGCCGAGGCCTACAATCCCTATATTCCCGCAGCCGGTCAGCAAAGCGCCACTTACACGGAGAAAATACGCATTGCCTGCGGTCTCAACTGGAGGCCGCTTCCGCAGATCGCAGTCAAGTGCGAGTACTCGCACAGATTCCTGAAGAGCGAATACATAGATGAGCCTTCGATTTCGCTCGGCATTGCATATATGGGATTCTTCAGTCGTTAACTAAAACAATACTTCATAATAAAATGAAACACTTTGTCAAATTGATTGCAGTCGCAGCAGTGTCTGCACTTGCCCTCACCGCTTGCAGCAAAGATGAGAAAAACGGCTCTGACGAGCTCAACAACTATGAAAAAGAAATAAAGGCCGCATCCGAAAAGTATGTCAGCCAGGTAGTCTATGCCACTTATGGCAAACTTGCCGAGGCCGGCGAAGCATTGCTTGCGGACCTCATCGCCCTTCGCGATGCCAAAACTTTGACACAGAGCGCGATAGACAAGGCTTGCGCCGACTTCCTTCTCGCCAGGTCATACTGGGAAAAGAGCGAAGCCTTCCTCTTTGGCGCAGCTACCGACTTCGGTATCGATCCTCACATCGACTCGTGGCCGCTCGACCGCCAGAGGCTTGCCAACAACCTTGCGAACAAGGACGTCGTTGCCGACCTCAAGGAAGAAGGAGCAGGTGCCATCGATGAAGTAGGCACTTCAGCCCTCGGATTCCACGGCATTGAATTCATCCTTTTCCGCGACGGAGCCAACCGTACCGTAGCGGCCCTGCAGGCAGAAGAGACCGCTGCAGAGTTTGCCGGGAAGGGTGTTACAGGCGAGCAGGAGCTGATTTTCGCAGCAGCCGTTGCCGAAGACCTCCTTGTGCATCTTTATGAACTGAACGTCAGCTGGAATCCTAATGCCCCCAAGGCACAGCAGGACGCAGTGGAGGAAGCAGAACTCAACTGCACCGTCAACGGCACCGACAAGACCTACGGAGAGAACCTGCTTGGCGCCGCTGAGCGCGGGAGCACCTATGCCACATGGCAGGAAGTAGCCCAGACGGTATTGCAGGCCGGATGCGCCAACATCGCGAATGAAGTATTCTCCACCAAGATGGGACAGGCTTACAGCGGTGAAGACGAAAGCTACATCGAGAGCCCGTATTCCAAGAAGTCCTTCGCCGATTTCAAAGACAATATCCTCTCCATCCAGAACAGCCTCTACGGCTCGCTTGACGCAACTTCCCCCGCCGGCGACTCCTTCCTTGCATTCCTGCGCAACAACCACAAAAGCGAAGCGGCCGCTC
>CAMNAD010000136.1 GCA_946530505.1 uncultured Bacteroidales bacterium | reverse complement strand
CTACCGCAAGGGAGGCAGGCCCTGGGCAAAGATGGTGGCGGATCACTTCGCCACCAAGGGCGCTCCCGCAAAGGTCTGGGCCGGCCTCACCACTTACGAGGATACCGAGACCGAGCACGTCGTGCCGATGAACGCCGAGCGCATTCTGCAGGACTGCCGTATGTTTACGGATTCCACCAAGGCCGAAGGCGTTGTACTCTTCCGCTACGGCCTCGGAGAACTTCCTGATTTGAACGAACTATGATACTTATCGCAGACAGCGGGGCTACCAAGACCGAGTGGGGGTGCGTCTCCCGCGACGGCGCCACCCGCATAGGCTTCTTCAGCCAGGGGTACAACCCCAATTATATTACCGGCAGCCAGATAGTTGCCGACATCCGGGCCAATCTCCCTGCGGAACTCGACCCGAACATGGTGGACGAGATATACTTCTACGGGGCCGGAGTCACGGAGTTGCAGTATCCTTTCATGGAGAAGACTCTGCGCGAGGTGTTCACCAAGGCCGTGAAGGTGTTCATAGCGATGGATACCCTGGCTTCGTGCCGCGCCCTTCTCCAGACTGAGCCTGGCTTTGCAGCCATTCTCGGCACCGGGGCGAACTCCTGCCTCTACGACGGATGCAACGAGGGCCTGAACGTGGACAGCTGCGGCTTCATCCTCGGCGACGAGGGTTCGGGCGGAAACCTTGGCAAGCGCATGATCACCGACTACATCCGCCGCAACATGCCCGCAAATGTGTACGAGCTTGTGGGGCGCGAACTCGGCCGCAACAACGACGAACTCTTGGACGTTATCTATACCAAACCTTTCCCGAACCGTTTCTGTGCGCAGTATGCCAAGTTCATAAACGAACATCTGGACTTCGACCCTTACTTCCCGGAACTGGTGACCGACGCGTTCCGGCAGTTCTTCCGTCTGATAGTCACCCATTATCCTGATTATCAGAAGTATACCTTCAATGCGGTAGGGTCCGTGGCATATTACTTCCGGCCTCTTCTCGAGAAGGTAGTCGCGGAATTCGGAATGAAGATGGGAACCATCCTCAAGGCTCCCATGGAAGGTCTTATCAAGTATCATCTCAACAATTAGAATATGAGCAGCAACAAGTACCTGGTCCCGCTTGCATTCATAGGCATGATGTTCTTCACCGTGGGATTCGCCACGGGCATCAACGGCTATTTCGTGCCTTTCCTCGAAAACAATCTCAACCTGACATCGGCCCAGAGCTATCTGGTGATCGCGGCTACTTTCCTCGCGTTCCTGGTGTTCAGTTTCCCTGCTTCGAGCATCATAAGCAAGATAGGATACAAGCGTACCATGTCGCTGAGTTTCTTCATGTTCGCACTGGCGTTCGCGCTGTTCATCCCGGCCGCTCGCATGGAGAGTTTCGCTCTCTACCTGCTGGCCTGCTTCATCAGCGGAACCGCCAACACCGTCCTGCAGGCGGCAATCAATCCCTATGTGACCATCCTCGGGCCCATCGACAGCGCCGCGCAGCGCATCTCCATCATGGGAATCTGCAACTCGCTGGCGCTTGCACTGCCCTCGGTGTTTATCGCGGCCGTCACCCGCAAGCCCATCGAGGCCGTAGGGCTGGTGGATCTGGACAAGCCCCTTCTCATCATCATCGGGGTTGTGGTTCTGCTCGGCATCATCACCTTCTTCGCTCCGCTCGAGGAAATCAAGGCGGAAGGGGAGGAGAACGAGGAGGATTGCCCCTACGCTGCCGGCAAGACTTCGCTCTGGCAGTTCCCTCATCTCGTCCTCGGGGCCCTCGCGCTCTTCGTGTACGTGGGTGTGGAGAACCTTGCCCTGCTGACCGTTCTGGACTATGCGCAGGGCCTCGGGCTGCCTAATCCTGAGCACTATACGATCTACCCTGGCCTTGGAATGGCCGCGGGCTACATCATCGGAATCATCTGTATCCCCAAGTTCATCTCGCAGGTCAATGCCCTTCGCATCTGCACCTGGCTGGCCGTGCTGGATTCGCTAGCAATCGTGCTGACTCCTCCTCAGGTGTCGGTGTGGTGCGTGGCGCTTCTGAGTTTCGCGTGCTCGCTGATGTATCCCGCCATCTGGCCGCTTGCCATAGTGGATCTCGGCAAGTTCACCAAGAAAGGCTCTTCGCTGCTGGTGGCTTCCATCGGCGGCGGCGCCCTGATTCCTCTGCTTTTCGGTGCGATGAAGGATTGGGTCGGCAATCAGAACGCATATTGGATCTGCCTGCCGTTCTACCTGCTTATCATGTATTATGCATACTACGGCTATAAAATCCGCAAGTAGCATGGCCGGGAAACTCCTTCCGGACGGCTGGAAAGCTCTTTCCGTCGTCGCAGGCAAAGCCCTTCCGAGCTGCTGGAACACCTGCGCGGCCGGGAAGCTCCTTTCGGAAAAACGAAAGGGCTTCGACCGCCCCGAAAAAAAGGGGCTTGCCGAAGCATTCGTTTTTCCTGACAACGCCATCGCTGCTTCCCGGCCAGCTATTCCAGCCGGAAAAGCGCGTTTGCGTGTGAAGGAGCAGGCAATGCACGTACCGAGCCCTTTTTTCGGGCGAGGACGTGCCCTTTGCCTGCGACGCAGGATGGCTTTTTCCGGCTGGAAGATGTATGCAAAAAAGGCGTTTTTGCATACAAGTAGTCGGTTTTTGAGGGGTTTGTATGCAGAATGTGGGTTTTTGCATACGGAAGAGGGATCTTTGAGGTGGGGCGCTGTGCTGGTCGGGCTGGTGATGGTGCTGATGCTGCCGGTGCGTGCAGATGCCTGCACGACGGCGATAGTGTCTGCAAGCGCAAGCGCGAGCGGACGGCCGATGATTTGGAAGCAGCGCGATGCTAACGGCGAGTATAACAACATCGCACACGTTCAAGGCGCCACATACGCATATACGGGCCTCTTCCCGACACGTGACAGCCTGCACCGTCAGGCCTATGCCGGAATCAACGAAGCCGGATTCGGCATCTCCAACAATCTATCATACAATCTGCGGCCGAAAGGCGCGAATATGGACACCCACAACGGCGAACTGATGGCCGAGGCCCTCGGGACCTGCAGGACGCTAGAAGATTTCGAAGCCATGCTCGATTCGAAGGCGGCTCCCAGGGGGATCAGCGCCAATTTTGCAGTCATCGACGCATTCGGAGGAGCCGCCTATTTTGAAGCCGGGGATTCTGCTTATGTGCGCTACGACGTGCCCGAAGGGGGATATCTCTTCCGTACGAACTATTCTCTCTCCGGAGAAGAAGGCCGTGGAAGCGGATTCGCACGTTATGCCACGATGGAAGAACTGATGGCGCGCCGTGCCGGAAAGGGCCTGAGGCCTTCGCGTAAATTCGACGCCGCCTTTTTCATGAACGCCGGACGCAGCTTCGTGAATGTCCTCGGCGGGGGAAACGCCTTGAGCTGCAAGCGCTCCGGACTGCTCTACGAACACGATTTCATCCCGCGCAGCACAAGCGTTGCATCTGTAGTCATAGAAGGTGCAGCACCAGGCGATTCTGCAGACTGCGGCATCATCTGGGCTGCACCAGGATATACACCGACCTGCTACGCCGTTCCAGTCTGGGTTTCGGCCGGCAGCGAAATCCCTGCCACTGTTGCGGGCGATGCTCCTGCGAACCTCTTTTCGGTAGAACTCAAACACTCCCTATCGGCCTACGGCTGGGATCCTAAATATCTGTCCGTAAAGCCATTGCGCCGCATTCTGCGCCTTGTGCGCAGGGCGGAACGCGCTGAAGTCAGAACCGGCCGCAAACTCGCCCGCCAGTTCCGCGAAACAGGCTTTGACGCCAGCGCCGTATCTGCATACAATGCCGATGCCGCCGCGCGCTTCGAATCTTTCAAACAACAGGTAAACCGCAATTGACATGAACTTCACACCCTGGACACTTCTGGTTGACGTCGGATTCATCTCCCTGCTGCTTCTGCTGGGCAAATTCCTGCGCGCCAAGGTTCGGGTGATACAGCGCCTCTTCATCCCCCCGAGCCTGATTGCAGGATTCTGCGGTCTGATCCTGGGCCCGGAACTGCTTGGATGGCTGCCGCTTTCGGGCAACATGGGCACCTACGCCGGAATCCTTATCGCGCTGGTATTCAGCTGCATACCCCTTACATCCGCCAGCAAGCGCAGCAACGACGGCGGCTCGAGGGTAGGACGCATGTGGGCCTATTCGCAGGCCGGCATGCTCCTG
>CAMNAD010000135.1 GCA_946530505.1 uncultured Bacteroidales bacterium | reverse complement strand
GTGCCTACATTGTCTATGAGTACACTGTCGGCGATGTCGTAGTTCGCAATATATTCACGCACCGAACGGATGCAGCATCCGTCGCCGATGCAGACATTGTGCAGGGTGGCGTCGCAGATTCCTGAATGCCTTTTCAGTCCTCCGGGGAGGGTGAAACTGCCTTCGAAAAGGCCAAGACGGATATGGCCGCTGAAGCTTGTGCGGACGATATTGCCGGGGGTGAAGTCTTCTGCAACTTCGATCTGGTTCCAGTCTTCGGCTGAGCATCCCTGGCTCTGCAGGACGTTTATTTCTTCTGCATTGAGTTTTCTATATTTCATAGGTCTTTATTCTACGGTTACACTTTTTGCCAGATTTCTGGGCTGGTCTACGTCCAACCCCTTGGCGACTGCGATATGATATGCGAGCAACTGGAGCGGTATGACCGATACGAGAGGACAAAGGAAGTTGGGGGTGCGGGGCACTTCGATTACATGCTCGGCAATTGCCTTGACAACCGTATCCCCCTCGCTTACTATGGCAAGAACCTTCCCCTTGCGGGCGACGACTTCCTGCATATTGCTCAATATCTTTTCGTAAAGATTATGGTGCGTGGCGAGGAACACCACCGGCATGTCTTCGTCCACGAGGGCGATGGGACCGTGTTTCATTTCGGCCGCCGGGTATCCTTCTGCATGTATGTAACTGATTTCCTTGAGTTTCAGGGCACCTTCTAGAGCGACGGGATAGTTCATTCCGCGCCCGAGATAGAGGAAGTTCCTTTTGCTTGCGTACTCCTGTGCGAGAGCCTTGATTTCGTCGTTTTTCTTGAGGATACAGCTGATTTTTTCCGGAATCTGCTCGAGCTCAGAAATAGCTTCGGAGTATGTGTCGTCGCTTATCGTGCCTTTCTCGTGCCCGATGGCGAGGGCAAGCATTGCAAGGACGGTAGTCTGGCCGGTGAAGGCCTTGGTGCTGGCTACGCCGATCTCCGGGCCGACGTGGATGTAGGTTCCGGTGTCGGATGCGCGTGCTATGCTGCTGCCCACTGCATTGACTATGCCGAATACCATCGCCCCTCGCTCGGTGGCCATCTGCACCGCAGAAAGAGTATCTGCAGTCTCGCCGCTCTGGGAAATGGCGAAGACAACGTCGCCTGGTCCTACGACCGGGTCGCTATAGCGGAATTCACTCGCATATGCTACTTCTACAGGTATGCGGCAAAACTGCTCGATGAGCTGCTTGCCTATGAGGGCGGCGTGCCATGAGGTGCCGCAACTTACCATTACATAGCGCTTTGCGTTCAGCAGTTCTTCGCGATGCTCGGTGACAGCGCTTAGGATGATGCGCCGGTGAGCAGGGAGAAGACGGCCACGCATGCAGTCCTTGAGAACGGATGGTTGGTCGAAAATCTCCTTGAGCATAAAGTGGGGGAATCCTCCCTTGTCCAGCATGCTCACGTCGAGGTCGATTTCCTTTATGCGCACGTCAACTTTGTCGGCTCCAAGTGTGCTGATCTTCAGCTCTTCTCCGCGTCGGCATACTGCGACTTCCTCGTCGTTGAGATAGACCACCTTGTTGGTATATCCGGCGATAGGGGAGGCATCGCTTGCGATGAAGAATTCGCTGTTCCCTTCGCCGAGGCCTATCGCAAGCGGGCTGCTCTTGCGGGCGGTGACTATGGTCCCGGGTTCTTTGCGGTCGATCACTGCAATTGCATATGCGCCGATGACCTTTTGAAGGGCGGAACGCACTGCGCTTGCCAGGTCGGCATCGTGTTTTTTCTGGGTGTATTCTATGAGTTGGAGGAGAACTTCCGTGTCGGTTTCGCTGCGGAAGGTGAACCCCTTCTTCTTGAGCTGATCCCTCAATGCTCCGGCGTTCTCGATGATGCCGTTGTGCACCATCGTAAGGTCGCCGCTCTGTGAGACATGAGGGTGGGCATTGACCTCGTTGGGCACACCGTGCGTGGCCCAGCGGGTGTGCGCAATGCCAAGGCTGCCGGAGCAGTCGTGCCCTTGCACCATCTGCTCCAGATTGGCGACTTTGCCTACGGCTTTATAGATGTTAAGTTTTCCTTCTTCGTTAAGAACCGCAACGCCTGCGGAGTCGTAACCGCGGTATTCAAGCCGGTGAAGGCCCCGGATAAGAATCGGATATGCCTCGCGGCATCCAAGATAAGCAACAATTCCACACATATATTTGTCGATTAGTGACCGACAAATATACGCAAAGAATCTGATGCTGCAAAAAACTAACTCAGAGGTGAATCGCTTAAGATCAATTCCTGTTGTTCCTGCGGCAGTACTTTGACCAGTGTTTTCAGATGATCCTTCGGGAAGCCCCGCAGAGGAAGCAGGATCAATCCGTCCAGGGAATTGTTGAAGTCCGGATCGACGTTGAAGCAGATCAACTTCGCCCCATAATTGAAATACTTCTTGACAAGAACCGGCAGGCGGTATTTGCCGTCGGAAAGGGTGGCGATCAGTTTGTCAAGTTCATCGACGGTATCAATCTTTTGCAGGAGCGCAGCCGGGTCAACTCCCAACCAGTCAGGCTTGAAAGCATTGGTAGGGGAGGCCAGGGCCCTGGAGTCGGCATCGGATGCCTTGTTCTCCAGGAACCATACAGTCAAGCTCTTGTAGAAATCGGGGAAGTCGTTGCTGATGCTGACCGGGCCAAGGAAGTATTTCTGTGCAGGGAATTTCAGCGTGGTCGCTGCGAGCCCGGTGAGCAGCAGCCTGAGACTCTGAATCTCGCGCTGATACTTCTGGCGTACGAAGGTGCGGCCTAGTTCCAGGCTGTCCCTGAGAATCTCCCTGCTCGCGTCATTGTAATTGAACAGGGTCGATGTATAGAATCCGTCGATTCCTCCGTGATTGTCGTAGGATTCCGTTCCGACTCCTATCCTGTAGGAGCCTACAATCTCCTTGTTGGGTATATTCCACAGGATAAGGTGATGGAAATAAGTGTCGAAACGATCGGTGTCGTAAGGCTTGCCCGTGCCTTCTCCTACGGCACGGAAAGTCTCTTCGCGAAGGCGGTAGAGTTCTTTCATTGCGTTCGGGATCCTGTCCGGCTCGCTTAGGTATACGCGATAGTCGCCGTATTCGAAAAGAATCCTGTCTTCGGCCGCAAGCATTTCTGCTGCAACCAGTTCGGGATCAACGGGACTGATTACGGGAGTGGAGAAGGAATTCGGACCCGTCTGCTCTTTCTTTTCAATGCATTCAGCCTGCAGTGCGTAGGTGCGGTTGCGCAGATACTTGCCGAGTTCGGGAACGCTGTACTTGCTGATTTCTTCCGGGCTTATCGGCTGGCCGATGCGTACTTTTACGTGAGTGCCCTTCTTGTTGAGCATTTCGTGGATAAGGCGCACGGTGCGAAGCCTCGGGTGAATCTTTCCGAGGAAATGGAAAAACTTTGAATTGGTGCCCTCAAAGTAGATGGGGATTACCGGGAATCCCGAATTCTTGATCAGTTTTATGATATTCTCCGCCCAGGGCTTGTCTTCGATTACCTTCTTGCCAGAAATGGCTGTGCGTTTGCCCTTCTTCTGGTAAGTGGCGACTTCTCCTGCAGGGAAGAATCCCAACGCTCCTCCGTCGTGTATGTGCTGTAGGGCCATGCGAATGCCGTGGATACTCTTCGCAGAGGCAGTATTGCCGCTGAGATTGTCCACGGGCATGAAACTGCTCTTCAGGCTTGGAATCAGAGCGAGAAGGAATGTGGTGAGTATGCGGTAATCCTTGCGCTTTCCGCCTACTACGGAGCTCAGAATCAGACCGTCGATGCTGCCGAAGTGATGGTTGGAAACAGTGATGAATCCACCTTCTTCAGGGATGCGCTTGAGTTGTTCGGGAAGAATCTCGTATGTGACGCCGACTTCTTTGAGAACGGCTTCGGAGAAGTCGGGACCGTCATTCGCCATCAGTTTCTCGTGGATGGCGTTTATTTTGTCGATTTCGAGGAAACGAAGAATGCGTCGGGCTATAAAACGTCCGAAGCCCCCCTTGAGTTTGAGGGCGTTCTGCAGGTCGGTTTCAGATACTACGTACTTTTGTTTTTCCATAGTTATGTGGTATACTCACGAAGTACAAATTTAAGAATTTTTTACGACCTTTTGCAAATTGTATAAAATAATAGCAGGATTCCTCGCGGAACCCTGCTGAAGTGGGACCTGGCAGATTCGAACTGCCGACCTCTTGCGTGTGAAGCAAGCGCTCTA
>CAMNAD010000134.1 GCA_946530505.1 uncultured Bacteroidales bacterium | reverse complement strand
GAAGGAAGTCGGCGACGCGATCATAGAACGCCTCAAGGAGTTCGGAATAGATCCCGCGAGCAAGGTCATTGTATTCAGCAACGCCCTGAATTTTCCCAAATACAAAGAAGTAGCCGATTATTTCCGGGGCAGGGTCAAGGTCAGCGCCGGCATAGGCACGAATATCACCTGCGATCCCGGCATCGAGGGATACAAGGCGGCCAACATAGTAATGAAGCTTTCCCGCTGCAGGATGAGTTCCAAAGACCCTTGGGAGAAAGTCATCAAGATTTCCGACGACCTCGGCAAGCATATGGGGGATGACAAGGAATTTGAAATCGCCAGCTACGAGTTGCATCTTCAGAAATGAAAAAAGCTCTGATCTACATTCTGGCCAGCCTTGCGGCCGTGTCCTGCGGTTCGAAAGATGATTATACCGCATTTCTTGCCGGAGAGACGAAAGGCATCGTGTTATGGCAGGTGGACAAGAAACAGGGGCCTGCTGCTGCCGACACCCTTCCCAGAGGAACCCAGGTGCTCGTTTCGCCAAAATCCGCTGTCAAGACTGAAGGGCTGCGCTATCTGCCGGTAAAGTACGGCAAGCGCAAATTTTATGCAGAAGAGGGCTGTCTAGTCGCAGAAAAACGCTCTTGTGTAGTTGAAAAAGAGCTTTACGTTCAGACCTCGGCATCGCTGATAGATGACACGCTCTCCTCGCATATTGCAACACTGGCGAAAAAGCGCCAGAAACTCGAAGTACTGGATTATGACAGGCTGCTGCCGGACGGCAGCGTCAACCGCTATCTGGTAAAATGCGGATCCCGTGAGGGATGGATATTCGGCAAGTATACGGTCCTGACAGAAGAAGAGGCGGGGGAGAGGTTCGACCTTTACGATGATGCCCACCGTGCGGTCAAGAACTCTTTCAAAGGCGGAGAAGCGATCGGATGCGAATTCCGGCCCTGCGAGAAGCCCGTCTTCGCCGACAATCCCATGCCCTCGCCGGTAAATGCATTCTACCTGACCATATCTCCAGCCGGCCTGAAGCATATCGACGACTATATCGCCCTTGCTGACAGCACCCGCATCAATGCATTCGTGATAGACATAAAGGACAACGAGTGCCCTGGTTATAAGGCTGAAGCTATGGAAAAGTATTCCCCTACAAATTACAAATGGGGAGGGGCGAACAAGGAGAAACTCTACAAGGAGGCCATCGACAAACTGCACGCAAAGGGATATTACGTCATCGGGCGTATCACCTGCTTCAAGGACAGTTACTATGCAAAGGACCATCCCGGCTCATCCATCTGCGACAAAGCTACCGGCCAGCCCTTCCTGCACAACAAGAGCTACTGGCCCAGCGCATACAGCAGGGATGTATGGCAGTTCAACGTAGAACTGGCCAAGGAGTCCGTGCGCAAGTTCGGCCTTAACGAAATCAACTTCGACTATGTCCGATTCCCGGACAAGATGATAAGCATAGACGAGCAGATGGACTACCGCAACCGCTATGGAGAGAGCAAGGTGCAGGCCATCCAGAACTTTGTCCGTTATGCCTGCGACGAGCTGCATCAACTTGGAGTATATGTTTCGATAGATGTATTCGGAGAATCGGCCAATCCCGGTTATACAACGGCCTACGGGCAATATTGGCCGGCAATTTCGACTATAGCCGATGCCATCTGCGCGATGCCTTATCCGGATCATTTCGCCGACCATTATTACGGCATTTCCAAACCCTGGAACCATCCTTACGAAATCCTCAAAGCATGGGGCAGGAGGGTGCAGGGAAGGCAGGCAGTCACCGCAAGCCCGGCGATTGTGCGTACCTGGATCCAGGCTTACCACGTAATGCGCTGGGTGGACAGGAACGGACTCGACAACAGTCCCAACTACATCGAAAGGGAAATCCGCGGCCTGTACGATTCCGGCCTTACCGGCGGCTACAGTACCTGGCTAGCTTCCGGAAACATCGCCGTATATCGGTCGCAGAAGTCCGCCTACCAGCTCGACTATCCTTCGCTGCCTCCAATCGACAGCATTAACACATTCATTACCTCCGCCCTATGAAAAGAATCGTCCTCATCCTCGGAATCGCATCGATCTTCGCATCCTGCGCAAAGGAATCCCTTGATGCCTTAGCAGGGCGCGTATATGACCTTGCCTCATATCAGCTCGTGCTTATGGACAGCAATCTGCCCCAGGGCCGTCTGCCAAAGACGCTTGACGAGGGGGGAGAGCTTGTCACTTCAGACATAAAATGGTGGTGCAGCGGGTTTTATCCCGGGAGCCTGTGCTTTGCGGCTATGCACACCGAAAATCTCAAGCTGGCTGCGCTTGCCGACAAGTACACCCATTACCTTGATACCCTTTCCAGAGCGAAGAACTCACACGACATAGGTTTCATGCTGAACTGCAGCTTCGGCAACCATCTGCTTCTGTTCCCGGAGCAGGCGGCAGCAGACTCTCTCGTACTGCGTGAAGGCGCCGATAGGCTTGCGTCCCGTTTTTCGCCTGTTACCGGCACCACCCGCAGTTGGGACTTCGGCAAATGGAAGTACCCGGTCATCATCGACAATATGATGAATCTGGAGCTGCTTATGAAATTCGGCACACCCGAACAGCAGGAAATGGCCATCAGCCATGCAGACAGGACCATCGCCAACCACTTCCGGGACGACTATACCACCTGGCATGTAGTTGATTATGACCCCGAAAGCGGTGAAGTCATAAAAAAACAGACACATCAAGGCTATTCCGACGATTCTGCATGGAGCAGAGGCCAGGCCTGGGCGCTTTATGGATTTACCATGATGGCAGTTCAGTGCAATGAAAAAGGATATCCCGAAGCGTCTGCCCGTTTCAAGGCACAGGCAGAGAAGGTGGCGGAGATGCTGTTGCAGCGCCTTCCTGCAGACGGTATCCCGGAATGGGACTTCGATGCTCCTGAACCGGCCCTTAAAGATGCCTCCGCCGGAGCCATTATGGCATCGGCATTCGTGCAGCTCGCCGGCATCACACGCGGCAGTCTTTCCCGCCGCTGCATCACGATGGCAGAAAAACAGCTCCGCACCCTTGCGTCTCCCCGATACCTCTGTGAGAAGGGGGAATGCAAAGGTTTCATCCTCAAGCACAGCGTAGGCAACATGCCCAAGAACGGAGAGGTGGATGTGCCGCTTACCTATGCCGACTACTACTTCCTCGAAGCACTTATGCGCATAAGCGAGAAATGAAACTCCGTATCCTGATCGCGGCGTTGATTCTGATTCCGTCCGCAGCTCTTGCATATCCGCAGCCATGCGCCCATCCCCGCCTGCTGTTGAAGGCGGGAGAGGAAGAGCAGGTCCGGCAGGCGATTGCAACTCAGCCGATTCTAGCAGAGGCCGACAGCGCTATCCTCGCGTACTGCGACCAGACTCTTGACGAAGCGCCTCATCCGCGCAGAATGGCCGGATTCAGGATAGAACGCATGCAGGTCCCCCTGCAGCGGATTTTCTATCTCTCCTACGCCTACAGGGTGCACGGCGACAGGCGCTATGCCGAGCGTGCGATATCGGAAATGCTGAATGCGGCGGAGTACGAAAACTGGAACCCCGGGCATTTCCTGGACGTGGCGGAAATCACAATGGGAATGGCCATCGGCTACGACTGGCTGTATGGCGAGATGACTCCGGAGCAGAGGGAAAAGGTGGCGGCCGCTATCAGGAAGAACGGATTCGACGCATCCAAAATCGACAAGGACGCATGGTTCTACACGGCCTTCCAGAACTGGAACCAGGTCTGCAACGCCGGCCTCGTATTCGGCGCCATAGCTCTATGGGACGAATGCAAGGAAGACAGCCGGATAATTCTGGACAAGTGTTTCGGAAGCAATTACCTGACCCTTCGCGAAGGATATTCCAAGGAAGGAGCCTATGCCGAAGGATACAGCTACTGGGGCTATGGGAGTTCTTTCCAGATATTGTTGATCGCAGCCCTCGAAAGTGCGTTCGGAAGCGATCTGGGCCTCATGGACGGATACGACAATTTCTTCCGGAGCGGCAGATTCATGCAGATGATGAACCGTCCCACAGGACTCTGTTTCGATTATGCGGACTGCGGCAGGGAGGCTTCCGCGGAGCACATGATGGCATGGCTGGCGGGAAAGACGGGGGGTGAATCCCTGCTTTATCCCGAGGGGCAGAAACTGCGCGGCAACCACTTCAGCAGAATGGATATGCAACGCC
>CAMNAD010000133.1 GCA_946530505.1 uncultured Bacteroidales bacterium | reverse complement strand
CCTCATACTCTTCTCCTGAACCATACTTGCTCATTGATATGCTCTTCACCGTCTTCGTGCCCTTGAGCTGGAGCTTTACCCATCCCACCTGACTGACGAAACGGAAATGAACTCCGTCGTTCGTGGATGCAACCATGAAATTGCCGTATCCTGGTGTGTCGGAGCTGGAAACATATCCTCCATAGTCATTATTCTGTATACTGACTTTGTTATTCGCCGAAACAGATACAGACCCGACAGTAGAATAGACGGCCCGGCAGTTCGTAAAACTCCTACCGCTCGGGATGGTCGAGCTCGCCCCTTCCGTGAATTCGCCGGTTACAGCGTTGGTACACGTATATGTAGTTACATAAATGCCTTCGTAGACATAGATTACATCGCCGTTCTCCCAGTGGTGACGGTATTTGTAAGTGCCGGTCCCATCGTCATAGTAACGGTCCATACCGGCCTTGGTGTCATCGTCGGCAACAGAGGCATAGATAACCTTGGGGGTAGACTTAATGGCACTATCATCTGTAGCTTCCATGGTCTCCTGCTGACAGGAAACAAACAATGCGGTAAAGAGGGCCGCAGCTAAAAACAAATACTTTTTCATAAGCATTTCCTCCTTACCAGCCGATTTCGCTGTTCTCTGAAGAATCCGTAATGCTGCCATTCAGCAACACGTTTCCGCAGATTGTCATCTCCACCACCTCGACTTCCGGTGCGAGGTACTCACCTTTTATGACCATCATCATAGTATTATTGTTTAAAACATATTTTCACAACTGCAAAGTAACTCAACACCGGGCACAAAAAAACCACCCAAAAGTATAGACTTTGCTATCCTTTAGGGTGGTTTTAATGCTGATTTTCAGGATTTTCCGAAGTCCCGGGCCTTAAGGTATTCAATACAGCCGTCCACTTCCGCCTCACTGTCGCGGTCGTCGGTGGTGAACCAGAGATAATCGGATTCGAGTTCGCTTCCGCGGTAGTCGAGCTGCAGTGCAGGATGCTTTCTCACCAGCTCCCGGCATCTGCCGTGCATTGCAAGGAAACGGTACAGGAGAGGAAGAGTCGGGAAGTCGCAGCTGCAGCCCTGGAGCCAGAGTTCGTCCGAGCAGTAAGAACAGACGCGTGCGGCGGCAGCGTAGCACTTGTAGGCGTCTCTGTAGAAGCCGAAGCGCAGATAATAGACCGCACAGTCTTCCAAGGCACCGCTCCAGCGCAGCCGCCAGGAGATTTCATCCCCCGCGTTGTATACCTCGCTGTATCCTTCCTCAAGCCGCCTGGCCTTTTCGAGATAGTATACGGCTCCTGCCTGAACCAGAGACGGAATCATTCGTACCTGTCCGTTTTCGGTCCAGGCGACAAGGGTGCAATTCTTCTTTTGCATGATCACAACATTATTTGAAAGAACTATCCGGATCCCCGGCCCGTCAGGGCACAATACTCCCTGTCGTGGGCCATCGCCCGGTTTGTTCAATGTCGTGATTCAGATTATATCAGAACAGTGTAGGATGATTTTCGTCCAATTCTTTGAGGATGTGTTCCATGGTGGCCTGACGGATAAGGGCGCTGCGCGAACGAACTCCAAAACGCTTGCAGTACTCGTTGATTGCAGCCAGTTCTTTCTTGTTGAAGAAAACGCTTTTTCGGATCGTGCGTTTGAGCGCCGCGCGTTCCTTGTCGAGGTAGCGCGGGTCTATACCTGCCTTGTTTTTCCGTGCCATAGTGCAAATATAGTAATTATTTTTATATCAATCCCTTCTCCTTGGCTTTGGAAATAAGTTCGGCGGTGTTGGAGGCATCGAACTTGATAAGGAGCTTTTTGCGGTACCACTTGATGGTGGCAAGGCTGAGGTAGACTTTGTCGGCAATCTGTGGGCTGGTGAGGCCGGCCGCTATCAGCGGCAGAATCTGCTCTTCGCGCTCGGTAAGGAACTGCCCGTCCGCTTCGGCAGGCACGGCTGCAGACGCAGTATCATCTTCGTCGTCACGTATGCCGGACATTCCCTGAAGCACTTCCCCGATGGCGACATCGGCCCCCTCTTTCTCCTTCTGCAAGCGTCTCATCCTCAATAGGATAAGCGCCAAAAGAAGCATCAGCAGCGCAAGCGCGGCCGCCACGACCGCAACCCATGTGCGGCTGCGTTTCTGAATCGTGAGGGCACGCCGGATGAAATCGAGATTCTCCATCCCCCGGGCAAATTCCTGATCGCTGTGCACCGAATAGTACTTGTCGGCCTCCGCCAGGCAGCGCATCGCTTTGCCGGTTTTTCCTTTCCGGAGCCAGACTCCGCCCAATCCCTTCAGGGCATCGCTGATCAAAAGGGAATCCGAGGCCGCACGCCCGTATTCAAGGGCCTTCTCGTAACATTCTCTCGCCTGTTCAATGTCTCCCTCGTCATACCAGGTCTCGCCCAGATTGTACCAAAGCACCGAATTGCTCTCGTTCCAGCCATGCTTGTCGAAGATCTCTCCAGCCTTCTTGTAGTACACCATGGCTGTCGGGACGTCGTCCATCATGTTGTAGCAATTGCCCATCGCGCCGTAGAGGCTGGACAGGTCGTCATCGACAGTTTCTTCCCTATACATCTCCTTATTGGTATAGGACGTCTCCCCCGCCGCCATCCTGTTCACGACGGAGAGCGCCTTGTCGAAATACACCAGGGCGCTGTCGTACTGTTCCCGGCCATAGAAGATCAGGCCCACCCCCTTGTATCCGTCACTCAGTTTGCTCAACCAGTTCCAACGGCCGGCAAGTCTGATGCACCTGCGTGAAAAGAGCATGGAACGCTCGCCGTTTATCTGGCGGTAGCCATACATCAGGTCATAGTAGGCGTGGATAAGTTTTTCACACTCCTCCTGCGTTGCATTCGCTTCCCGCTCGGGAGTCCACCCGGCAACCACTCTTTCGAGCGAATCGAGGTTATGTCCGCGATGGTCTACATACCCGGATTTCGCAGGGATGCACAGTGCGAGAAAAAAAAGGAACAAGGCTGGTCTTCTCATACTTGCGAAGTTAGCAATTTCCTTCAGATTCTACCCTAAAGCAGTGAAATTCTATACTTTAGGATAGTAGTTTCTATCCTTTGGGATGGTGTTTTTGGAGTTTCGATTGACGAACTTTGCATTGGATAAACCAGACAAGGTCAATACTAAATCAAACTATTATGAAAAAATCTATCCTTCTAGGCCTGATGGCCGCATGTACACTTTTCTGTGCCGCATCATGCAGCAAGTCCGCTGACGATGAGCCGGAATCCAATGATGGAAGAATCACTTACACCAATGTAAAAATCAGTGAGACATCCGATGCCATCACACTCACCTACACCATGAAGACGGGTGGAGAGTCGGTGGAAGTAAAGCAGGAATGGAAGTTCAGCGGGCAGGAATGCACATCAGCGGTGATGACCGAGACTTTCAGCAGCGAAAAAACCGCCAAGGATGCATATAATGCCTTGAAAGAGGAGTATGGCTCCAACGTATCCATTTCCGGCAAAAAAGTCACCGTAGACATGACTGAAGATTATAAGGGTTTTACCCTCGAGATAATCGCAGGCGTAGCCGCGGGAATGAAGCAATCGCTTGAAAACGGTATAGGTGCATAGTGCCATGAAAAGAATCTGTTTGATAATCGCAGCCATGTTTGTTGTCTGCGGCGTCGCTTCCGCACAAGGCGCCCTGCTCAGGAAACTCGGGCAGAAGGCCATGGGGGCTGCCGAGAAGAAACTCGGGCAGAAGGTAGAGCAGACCGTTTCCAAGAAAGTGGGAGAGGCACTGGGGGTTGAAGAGAAGGAGGCCCAGGCAGTCCAGGCGGCAAGCGCCTTGGGAGTCTACAATACGGGCAGTTCTTCTTCCGGTGCATCCTCTTACGCAGAGAGCCTGCTGGATGCGGGTTCGGGCAGCGGATATTTCGCGCCGGAGATCGAAAAAAGTTCGTATTCCTTCAAGACATACTCCCAGGCCATGAGCGCACGGCCGGCATGGGCTACGGAGGCCGAGATTTCGGGCAAAGAAGGCCTGGAGTCGTATCTGGCACGGCTAGCCGATTACGAAAAGGCCGTGAATGAGCTGTGCAGTTCATACATGGCGCAGCAGAATGCCCTTTCGGAGCAGTCAATGAAAGGGGCCGGCACCGATGCACGTTGCGACACAATCGCCGTCAGACTCAGCGAGATTTACGAAAAGCAGTTCGAGGGCGCCCTGTCACAGCTCACCACAGGAGTGTCTTCGCTCCAGAGCCTGATGCTG
>CAMNAD010000132.1 GCA_946530505.1 uncultured Bacteroidales bacterium | reverse complement strand
GGGGAAGACATCGAGATAGTCCTCACCCACGGCAACAGCTACGGAGAGAACATCGCAACCTTTGTCAACGGCCAGAACACCCGTGACGGAGGAACGCACCTTGCCGCATACAGGGAGGCCATAGCAAAGACCTTCAAGGACTTCTACAAGAAGGACTACAAACCGGAAGACATACGTCAGGGCATTGTGGGTGCTATTTCCATCCAGATCCAGGAACCCATCTTCGAAGGTCAGACGAAGACCAAGCTCGGCTCCACTTACATGTGGGAGAAGCAGACCAAACAGGCCGACGGCACCGTCTCTACTGACCGCGGTCCCACCATCCGTACCTTCGTAAACGACTTTGTCACGAAGAACCTGGACAACTACCTTCATATGCATATGGAGATAGTTCCCATCATCGAAGACAAGATCAAGGCTTCCCAGCAGGAGCGTGAAGAGATTGCCGGCGTCCAGAAGAAATCCCGCGAAAGGGCCAAGAAAACGGCTGTCTATAACCGTAAGCTAAGGGACTGCCGCTTCCACTTCTCGGACACCCGTTTCCCCAAGGGAATGGAAGACCAGAGGGAAAAGACCTCCATCTTCATAACGGAGGGTGATTCGGCAAGCGGAACCATCACAAAAGTGAGGAACGCCAATAACCAGGCCGTATTCTCACTGCGCGGAAAACCCATCAACTGCTTCAAGGAGAGCCGCAAAAAAGTGGCCGAAAACGAAGAGCTCAACCTCCTCATCGCCGCTCTGGGTGTAGAAGAAGACCTCGACAACCTCAGATACAACAATATCATCGTAGCAACCGATGCCGATGACGACGGCATGCACATTCGCATGCTCGTCCTCACCTTCATCATGAAGTACTATCCCGAACTTATCAGACGCGGACACGTATTTATCCTCCAGACTCCCCTCTTCAGGGTAAACAACAAGAAAGAAAGGATTTACTGCTATTCTCCTGAAGAAAGGGACGCAGCGGCGAAGAAACTCAAAACCGGCGTGGAAATCACCCGATTCAAAGGTCTCGGAGAGATTTCATCCAGCGAGTTCGGAGCCTTTATAGGTGATGACATGCGCCTTGACACCGTCAAGCTTGCAGACGAAGAATCCATCTCGGAAATCATGGAGTTCTATATGGGTATCAATACCTACGAACGCCAGCATTTCATCATGGACAATCTTCGCAGTGAAAAGGAACTCGAGGACGTTGATATCTAGATTATGGCAAAAATAAAGACTACAGTAAGCCCGGGCTGGGCTAAATTCTGCGGATGGCTTTTAAGGAAAATGGGCTGGACAACCGTCGGAGGCCCCATGAAAGAGCCTAAAGCAATCGTACTTGGCGTACCGCATACAACGGTAAGGGATTTTCTGGTGTGCTACCTGTTTTATGCACAGTTCGGGAAAGTTGCACACATCATGGTCAAACAGGAGTTTTTCTGGTGGCCTCTCGGAGCGCTTCTCAAATCTCTGGGTGCAGTCCCCGTTCAGAGAAAAACGGCGGCAGGTACCGTACGCAGCCTGATAACCCTGATGGAGGATGTACCCGAGTTCCATCTTGCCATGGCACCCGAAGGTACCAGAAAGCCTACTAAGAATTGGAAATCAGGATACCACTATATCGCAAAAGGTACCGGTGCAACTGTCTATCTGGGTTATTACGACTGGGGCCGCAAACGAATCAGCGTAGGCGAACCCTTCGAGCTTACCGATGACCCCAAGGCAGACATGCAGCGCATATACGACCACTACCGCCCTATGGGTATCCAGGGATACCACAAAGATAAGTTTATAATCCCATAACAGGTCTTTATGGCAGAAAAAAAGAAAAGAATCAAAAGCCCGTACAAGGCTTGGAGAAAGTACAGGGCAAGGGAAGAATACTGCACCACACTTCACCGTGTGTTTGAGTATTCCACCACGCACTATGCTGATAAAGTTGCATACCAGTATGTAGACGGCGGGCAGAAATACACCTACGCCGAATTCAAGATGGCAACCGAGCGACTCTCCCAGAGGATGAGCCGATTCGGCATCCGTCATGGCGACAGGGTGGCAATCTTCTCCCAAAATATGCCAAACTGGGTAGTCGCCTATTTCGCGGCAACAGCTTTCGGACGCGTTGCAGTTCCTATCCTTCCGGACAGTTCAGAGGCAGAACTCACCAATATCCTTAACCATTCGGAGTCAAAGGTCATATTCATCTCGCAGAGGCTTATGCCAAGGCTCAGCGAAGAGTGCAAGAAGAAACTCACGCTAATAGTCGATATCGAGACTTTCGAGTTCCTGAAGAAAGAGGACGAGGACTTCCGCTGCGACGGCTGGGTGAAGGATCCCACTCCCGACGACCTGGCATGCATCATATACACATCCGGTACAACCGGCAACGCAAAAGGCGTAATGCTAAGCCACCGCAACCTCACCCACAATCTGGCGGCATCCTTCAAGGCAGAACCGGCCTTCAAGAAAGACCGCTTCCTGAGTATTTTGCCGGCTGCGCACGCTTATGAGATGGGCGTTTCCACCATATATTCATTCTATGTGGGCGCTACATGCTATACGCTCCAGAAACCGGCCGCTCCTGCAGTCCTCCTTCCTGCAATGAAGAAGGTAAGGCCCACCATCATCTGTTCGGTTCCTCTCATCATTGAAAAGGTCATCAAGAACAGCGTGTGGCCGACTATCCAGAAGAGCCGTATACTCAGTTGGATGGATAAACACATGCCATGGCTGCTTCATTATCTTATCGGCAACAAACTTGTCAAGACTTTTGGAGGCAAACTGACATTCTTCGGAATCGGAGGCGCGAAATTGGACCCCAAAGTTGAACAGTTTCTCAAAGACTGCCACTTCCCTTATGCCGTAGGATACGGGCTGACGGAAACAGCTCCGCTTGTGTGCAATGTAATGGTGAAAAAGCCCAAGAGAGTTGGCTCCATCGGAGTTGCATCGTACAAGGTGGAAATCAAGCTGGACAATGTCAATCCCGCCAACGGGGAAGGCGAAATCGTATGCCGCGGAGACAATGTGATGCTTGGATATTACAGGGATCCGGAGCGCACCCGCACCGTGCTGGACGATGAAGGCTGGTTCCATACTTCAGACATCGCAACCGTGGACAAGGACGGCAACTACTATATAAAAGGCCGCCTGAACAGCACCATCCTGGGTCCTTCGGGAGAAAATATCTATCCTGAGGAGATCGAGCAGGTCATCAACAATATCGACGGTGTAGAAGAATCACTTGTCATAGAACGCGGAGGCAAACTGGTTGCCCTCGTCAAATTTGAAGACAACGTCCTTGACTGGAATCAGGCCAGTGAGGATAAGTTCTTTGAAGACCTGGAGAAGCGCAAGAAAGCCGTTCTGGAGTGGGTGAACAAGACTGTCGGCAAGAATTCCCGCATCGGCGAAGTCGACGCCATGAAAGAGCCCTTCGAGAAAACGGCAACAACCAAGATCCGCCGCTTCAAATACAAGGATGCGCACGGCGACGAACCGGAGAAACCTGAGAAATAAAAAAATGGTCGGCAATTTCTTGTCGACCATTTTTTATCTTAAGCAGAAATTACTCTGCAACAACGTTGAATTTGAAGGTAGCTTTGATCGCCTTGTAAATCTTTACAGAAGCTTCGTATGCACCGAGTTCCTTGACTTCGTTGGCAAGGATGGTGATGTCCTTCTTGTCAATGTTGAGACCCTTGGCTGCGAGAGCTGCCTCGAGATCCATGGTGGTAACGGAGCCATAGAGCTTGCCGTTTTCGGATACCTTGGCCTTAACCTCGATTTCCTGTGCTGCTACAGTTGCTGCGAGAGCTTCTGCATCGGCGACGAGCTTGGCTTCCTTGTGAGCGCGCTGACGAAGAGTTTCTGCGTGCTGCTTCTTAACGGACTCTGTTGCAACAGTGGCCATGCCCTGGGGCACCAGATAGTTCATTGCATAACCGGCCTTGACCTTTACGATCTCACCAGCGTAACCGAGGTTGGCTACATCTTTCTTGAGCAAAATTTCCATAAGGCAGATTATTTAAGAAGGTCAGTAACATAGGGAAGAAGAGCGAGGGAGCGGGCACGCTTGATAGCCTGGGCAACCTTGCGCTGGAACTTGAGGGAAGTACCGGTGATGCGGCGGGGAAGAATCTTACCCTGCTCATTGAGGAACTTCTTGAGGAACTCAGGATCCTTGTAATCAACATACTTGATACCGGCTTTCTTGAAGCGGCAGTATTTCTTCTTGCGAACCTCCA
>CAMNAD010000131.1 GCA_946530505.1 uncultured Bacteroidales bacterium | reverse complement strand
TCATTGACCGACAGGGGTTTCATGGCGATATTCAGTTCCCGGATTTCCATTAGCCAATGCGCCTTATTACGGGCTGATAATCTACCAGCACGGGGCCGAGGTCGGCATCCGTGGGGCAATAGCCGCCGATGCACACGGTGTAGTAGCGCCAGGAACGGGCCGAGGATGATGTGCGGATCTGGCTCACCTCTACGTTCTGCCTCAATGAGTAGGTCAGCAGCTTCCAGTTCTGCAGGTCGTCTGAGCCGTAGAGCGCAACGACTATCTTATTGTTTGCCGTAAGTCCGGCACGTATCATGGATACGATGCGGTGAACGTGGCTGTACATGTAGTTGAACGAGAACGGACGGGACTGCAGGTGGACGAGGACGGAAGTGTCCTGCTCTGCCGAAAGGTCGAGGATATTCATCGTGCCGTTTTCTGCCGGCGTGTTGATGATGTCTCCGCCATTCACGTCCTGATGCAGCGTTTGGGCCAGCTTGAACCACTGGCGGTACTTGAGCGAAAGGGCGTAGGTGTAATCGTAGCCGGGATTGCTGACATACAGTTCGTCCCTGTAACGGTTGTAGGAGAGCGCGGCGTTTCCCGTGTAGATGAGGAAGGTGACGAGCGAGTGGAGGGTTGTCACATCGTATATCCCTTCCCCACCCATGGAGATGTCCTGGTAGCCGTCACTCTGCCGTATGTACTTGTGCGGCCCTTCGTGGAGGGCATCGCTGATAAGCACCGCCCTGGCTCCTACGATGGCCCACAGTCCGCCTGCTGCAAGGAAGAATGTGCCCGATTCCGTCGGGATGCTCCTTCCGCCTCCGCGTCCTCCGCCACTCCCATCCGTGATGATAAGGTTGGAGATATGGCGCCAGTTCCCATATAGTACCTTCCCGCTGCCCTGCAGGAGCGCGTAGACCCCTCGGTCGGTAAAGACATTCAACGGGTAATCCCCGAACTCCACATCCGTCACGGCCACCATCTGCGGCTGCACGTCCAGAATCTTACCCGGAGCAAGGTACGAATGCTCCACTTTGAAAAGGAACGGATTGTATTCCTCCGTCACGTTCAGGGCGCTTGGTTCATCCTTGAATCTGTCGGTCTGTACTCCCTGATAATACAAATTGTCCAGGACGTTACTCCTCCCTATGGACATCGGGGCTTGCTTCACTCCTGAGAAAATAGTGAAGTTGTAGGTGGTGGATTCGGTCATCTCGTAGTCTATGATATACGAGCCGATACCTCCTGCCGGTCCAGGGTAATAGGTCGTCACTCGCCTTACGCCAATCGGATGGGCTATGACAAGATTGACCGGGGTGCCGAGCGGAAGGTATGCCTCGCCCACATAGAACTGCTGTTCTTTCTCCCCGTTATTGTACGTCACATAGACATGCTGGGCATAAGTATTCGCGCCGGACGCCATAAACCGCGGCATGGCAATCTGCGTCTTGGAGACCGAATTGTAGAAATGGAAACGGGAATTGTAGGAAAGCAGTTCCCCGTATCGCGTCACCATGCCGGCGTCCGTTTCCAAAGTCTTGTTCGTTGTCTGTATGTTCCCTCCGAACTCCAGCTTGAATGACTGCGCTCCGGAGGCAAGGTCACTGAGCAGGATGGATTTCTGGTGGTAGAGCAGTTGTCTCTCCAATCCCATCTCCTCATAGGGCCTTTGCGGGAGCATCAAGGCAAAATAAGGATTAATTGTCGGATCAGACGTGTTGTCAAGCCCTACTTCAACATTCTCCCTTGTGACTATTTCCGGGTCGATATAGGATATCGGCCTTGACGTATAGATTTCTACACTCTCTATGATGGAAGTTTCTTTGTTCCAGTTATAGATTTGCGGGAGAGACATCGTGATTTCAGCTCCGTACAAATAATAATTGCTCGTGCCGCCATAGTAGTATCCAAGAGTATACTGTGAGAAGAATTGGGTAAAGTAATCATTTTCCGGCTGGCCATCACCCCTTGTGTGAATAAATCTCGGACTCGCATTCGCATTAATGAATGGGATTGGATCATAGACGAACCAGCGGCCTGTCCAGAAGGTATCACCGCCTTTTATCTTGAAAGCGATGGCAACAATGAAAGGGCCGAGACACATATACTTGTTTGATGCTTCTACCCCGTTTATCCCATTTTGTATACTGTCAGCAAGTGCTACAGAATCAATGCGTTTGATAACGGTGCCCTCATGTTCCACATACTGAATAATATCAATGCTTGCGACTGCCGAGCTTACCACTGGAGAAAAAGAAGATAGATTGACCATTACGCCGTCCGGGATATCGGCCTCCATCTGCTGATAGTATCCGCTTTTCCAGATATAGGATATATTTTGATACGCGGTAGGCGTACTGTGTTTTGCAACACTGATGAGGAATATGTTTCCTGCCGTAGCGAAATGAATATCCTCTGCAGAGAGGTTTGCGATATTAATCGTATGTAGAGTGCTTAGGATAGCGCCGGTTTCGGAAATACGGTAAATAACGGTCGAGTTTGGGCCGAACTTAACAGCGATATAGTTTTGTCCGTCTCCTATCTTGTGGACATACACCTTGTCATAGTCCACGTTTGCCATCTTCACGGAGAACGGCTTCACCGGGACCAGCCCGTTTGAGGTAGGGCGGAGATTGATCAGCTCCTCGCATGCCTGGGAAGATGCGTAATCCGATATGGCACGGTTGATTCCCTGGTAATTCAAATCCTGTACGGGCATGATTTATTCCTCCGGCGAATTAACTTCTTGTGAAACTTCTTTTTCCTCTTTCTGAACCGCTTTCTTTGGCGGACGTCCAGGTCTTCTCTTTCCGGTGTCCACTACTTTTCCTTCCTCGCGCATCCGCTCCAGCATGGTCTTTTCCTTCTGCTTTTTCGTGAGCGGCTTCACGCTCTTGTTGATGGCATCAATGATGGATTCCTCCTTCTGCTCATCATTCCCCTCATACTCGGAGAGAACCTTGTAGGCATTGGCGAGCTTCGACGGGTCTACGGCCTCTTTGGCAATATCGTTGAGCCGGCGAAGAATCTTGTCCTTGATGCTCTTGATGCTGGGAACCGGCTCTGGGTCTTTCAGGACAACGCCCTTGGAATCCTCCTCCTGGATGGTTTGATAAACCGCGTCCTTGTAATCCAAATCCCAATCCTGCAAATCCTCAACGCTAATGCCGGGGACTTGGAGAATCTTAAGCATGAGGGCAGGGCTTCCTTCGAACATCCGGTGCATCAGATAAATGAATGCAATCTTGCGCTTGTTTATCCGGTCTTTGGTTTCTTTAAGCATAACTGTCTATTTTTCAATATCCGATGACAAACTTACCTATAACTTTTCGCAAAGTTTTCACATTATGTGAATATCTTTCGGTGAAGTATAGGTATTTTCACGCCATAAAAGTTTTTTGACTATGGCATCAACAGCAGCGCTTATAGCAAGTGTGGCCCTGGCGGCAGGTGGGGCAATCGGTTCCGCCGTGAATAGGAAGAATGCGAAAGACACGGCCCTGAGATATCTTAGCTCTGAATACTACCGCGACCCGCTTTCTACGGTCGGAAACCGCGCACTTCTCAAGTCTTTCGACGAGAGGATGAAAGACCAGCAGGAGGCGATGAATAACCGTGCAACTGCCGGAGGGGCCACCGTGGAGAATCGTCTTGCCATGAAAAAGTCAAGCAACGAAGTGACCAGCGGGCTTTATTCCAAGCTCCTGCAAGGTGAAGACGCCCGCAGGCAGGCTATCCAGAATCAGCGGGAGAGTGTTATCCAGAATGGTTATCTGCAGGCCGCACAGGACTGGCAGTCCTGGGGAGCCGCCGCAAGTCAGGCTGCCATGCAGTGGGGAAACTCCCAGCTTTTGAGTAGCGGCGGAGCCCAGCCCGCGTTTGACCCGGACGAATATATCCGGAGGAACAATCTTAAAACTTATACCGTGTAGCCATGCCAGCGATTTCTTTAGAGACGATGCAGAGGATCCTTCCAAGAGAGAAGCAGCAAAGCATCATTGACTCCGTTTTCGGCCCGGAGGAGCAGACCCCTTCCGCTTCGGAGCAGGCAGCTGCCGTGAGAGACCAGCGTTTCCAGGACTGGCTGAATTCCCGCAAGCAGGCCGTTGAGCAGCAGCGCACTGACGCGACCAAGATGGCCCGGTTCAATGCGCTGGGTAATGTTCTTACTACCATGGTTCAGCCGCTCGGCTGGGCGGTTGGCGGAAGTACGGCGGGTGTGCAGCCCGTGGACAACCGTCAGTATCTCGACGCATTTAACCGCGCCGTGAAGGCCAGCGATGATCTCCGGAACATCGGAACCCTTGAAGGTGAGTATCAGTTCAAGCTGGCCGATGAGAACTACCGCAGGCAACTCGCCCTGGAGGATGAGCAGAGGAAACAGGCGCAGGCGCTGGATGCTTACGAACAGAAGGCGATTCTTGACCTTGAGAAACAGAAGCAGGTTTACGGTCTTCGCAGTCAGTTGAGTCAGCAGCAGATGGAAGAGCGCATAAAGGTCGCAGAAGCTACGGCAAAAGCAAAGTACCAGTTCAGCACACGTGGAGGAGGGAAAATTACCGAAT
>CAMNAD010000130.1 GCA_946530505.1 uncultured Bacteroidales bacterium | reverse complement strand
GCAGCCTTGGCGGTGTCTTCAGGCTTGTCCCACACTGCAACGCTGAGAACGTCGAACTTGTCGCCTTTATACTTTTCGTAAGCAGCCTTGATGTTGGGAATCTCCCTTTTGCAGGGGCCGCACCAGCTTGCCCAGAAATCAACGAGGATGTATTTCCCCTTTCCTACGTAGTCCGAGAGTTTTGCGATGCTGCCGTCAGGCTGGGCAATTTCGAAGTCGGTGAACATCGCACCTTCTTCGGTGCTTGCCACGAGATTCTTGGTCTGTTCGGGCTGAGCCGCAACTTCTTTCTGTGCGGATGCCTTTTTGCCGCCGCAGGCAGTGATGGCGATCAGCGCCACGGTTGCCAGATAGAGATATTTCTTCATATCAGTTGAAATTATTCGTTAGGGATGGAGTATGTGAAGCTGAACGTGGGCCTCATTGCCGGGTCTGCAGCATCGGGGCCGTAGAGCTTGCAGTAATAGTAGCGGTCGCGGTCGAGATTGGCGCTTGTAGTGGAAGTGGTCGATGAACTGCCATACATCTGTGCCATAAGCGCGTAGTTGTAATAGTTGGAATAGTAGTTGCCGTATCCTCCGTAACCATAGCCGTAGCCATATCCGCCGTAACCTCCGTACATTCCGCTCATCATGCTCTGGTAGGCCATGTAATTGTACAGGTCGCTCATTTCGGAGTTGCCGCTGGTAGTGGTGGTCACCACATCGTTGTGCTGGATGAGCATCCAGATATCGTAACTGCCGTCATCAATCTGGCTGTCGCCGTCCTCCAGGCCTATCAGGCGCTGCAGGTGATAAGTGATGTCGGGCGAGTATGTCATCTGCGAACGGTGAATATTGCCCTGGTCCTCGTTGCTGTCGGAAGCGTCGGTCAGTCCCATATAGGTGTAGGTGGTGTCCGATGTCTTGATGCGGCATGTAGGACTCAGGATCTGGGGTACCTTATGCATGTTCTCGAACTTGTCGTCCGGAGCCAGGTAATGCATCGTTATCGAGGCTTTGTTGATGATGGCTTTTCCGGGGTCGTGTCCGTTGGCCTTGATGGCCTGAATCGCCTTGTTCCTGATTTCTTTTGCGGAAACTACAGGTTTGACACCGCTTCCGCCATCAACATAGATATAGTCGGTGGCATCTCCTGCCATAGCCGCGGAACCCACCTTGGTTACGTTCGCGCAGTACTGTGGGAAGTTGCCTGAACCCGAATGGGAGAAAAGCGAGTCGAGGTCGTAGAAATCGGTTGCGGAATAGTAGAAGTACAGCGAACTGTCCTTCTGTACGGACTTGCCGTCGATTTCCCAGGTGGAGTTGAACTTGAGCTCCGCCATACATCCGGTCATATAACCGTAGTCGCTGTCGTATTGAAGCTGCAGTTTGAAGATGTTGAAGCGGCCTCCACGTCCTTTGGGCTCCGTGGTCGTAATGTAGATGCCGGGGAAGCGTTTGGTAAACAGATTGATATCTTTACTTTCCTCTTCGGTAATGGTAAGATACTTCTGACCGAATTCCTTGGTGAAGTTGAAACTCAGTGAGTCGCCCGGGCCGATGACGGGGATACCCTTGGTGATCGGAGATGTGCCGTGGGCCGGGTCGGAACCGCAATAAGTGAGATAGTTGGGATCGAGCTGTTCGCTGAGCTCATATACCATAATGCTCTGGAGAATATCCAGCTGCCCCTTGTCGCAGACCGAGCTTGAATCTGCCGCCGCAGAAAAATGAAAACTCTTGAACTCGGGATTCTTCCCGTAGTCGATTTTGTCCACGAACATGGGAACGAGGGTGACGCAGCTGCTGCGCGTGCTAAGCCCGAATTCTTCGTCGTTGCGGATTGCACCGACGGTGATACGCGTCGATGAATATGCCGACAGGCTGTCGGACATTCTCATCTGTACAGAAATCTCTACAGGGTCGGGACTGACCACTTTGTATGTGTGACTCACCGGGAGCATATTCCCGCCAAGCTCATTGTCGACCGATACGCAACCGATGCAGCAAAGGGATGCCGCAGCGGCAAGGAACCATCTTGATTTCATCTTCTACAACTTGTCATAAAGGGCGTTGTAATCGTCGATATAGCTTCCGTCCTCGAAACTCTCCGCCTTGTAAGGCAGCACAGGCACCTTGAGTGACTTGCAATACTTGAGCAGTTTCGGGTCCAGGTCCGGAGAACCTAGAATGATACCGTCCGAATACTTCGCTGCCGTTTCAGCAAGTTTTATGCCATCGGGATGCTCCGATATGGGGAGATCTGCCGGCTTGATGCTTCCGGTAACGGCTTTCGCCGCAAAGTCCGCTGCAAATTCGGCTGCCGGAGCGTCATTGTAAAGCGAAAGAACCACTTTGCTGGACGAGAAAATGGGATCGTCTTTGAAAATCTTCTTGAGATATACGGGCACCAGGTGTGATATCCAGCCCTGGCAATGGATGATGTCCGGAGCCCAGCGGAGTTTTTTGACCGTCTCCAGTACTCCTTTCGCGAAGAAAATTGCGCGTTCGTCGTTGTCGCCGAAGAAACGGCCTTCTGCGTCGGAGTATATGGCTTTTCTCTTGAAGTAGTCTTCGTTGTCGATGAAGTAAACCTGAATGCGGGCTGCCGGAATGGATGCGACCTTGATTACCAGCGGGCGGTCTACGTCTCCTATGACTATGTTGATGCCGGAAAGGCGTATGACCTCGTGAAGTTGGTTCTTGCGCTCATTGATGCAGCCGAAACGGGGCATAAAGGAGCGTATCTCCTTCTTGTGCTCCTGGATTCCCTGTGGAAGGTAGCGTCCGACCCGGGATATTTCGGTCTCGGGGACATAGGGATATATCTCCGAGTTCACGAACAGGACTTTTTTGTTTGTTTCAGCCATACCAACAATAAAATCGATTTTAACAAAGATACGAAAAATTTTTTTAATATTGATTATTCATTATCTTTGACACAATTTCCGTAATTATGCCTAGAGGAGAAAACAAAAAGATGAAAAGGCGGCTGACGGGGGCTTATCTTTCGTCGGTAATCAGCATCAGTCTCGTCTTGCTGCTCATTGGAGTGGCATCCGCTCTGATCCTGAACGCGAGCCGCGTCAGCAATTATTTCAAGGAGAACATCCAGATTTCCCTGCTCTGTGCTCCTGCGGTCGGAGAAAGCGAGGCGGCTGCCTGCGCGGCGCGCATCGATTCCCTGCCTTTTGTCCGCAGCACGGAACTCATAGGCAAGGCCCAGGGTGAGAAGGAACTGCGAGAGATGCTCGGGGATGATTTTCTCTCTGTTTTCGAGACGGCTCCGATCCCGGTTTCCATCAATGTCGGACTCAAGGCGGAATATGTTTCGGCCGACAGCCTTGCCCGCATTATTCCTCTGCTGCAGGCATATCCCGAGATTGAAGAGGTGGAGAGCCGCCAGTCGCTGGTGGAAGCCCTGAACCGCAATCTTTCCGGCATTTCTCTGGTGCTGGGAATCTTCATAGCCTTGCTGCTTTTCATTTCTTTCATCCTCATTGGAAATACGGTGCGTCTGAGCCTCTATTCGAGGCGCTTCACCATACATACCATGCGCCTCGTGGGTGCTACCCGCGCCTTTATCCGCCGGCCCTTCATCGGTTCCGCCATAGCTCAGGGCCTGATTTCAGGCATTCTGGCCTGCGGTATCCTTGCCGGAGCCCTCTATCTTGTGCGCCGCTCCTTCCCCCAGATATATGCGGTATTCACCCCGGAAGTGCTGGCGGCTGTGGCGGCCATTGTACTTGGCAGCGGCGTGCTGATCTGCGTGCTCGCCACCTTTTTTACCGTCAACAAACTCGCCCTTGCCAGCGAGGATTCCTTATACTATTAGAGAATGGACAATAAACCCGCACTCACCCGCAAGGGTGTCAAACTTCTGCTCGCCGGCGTCATCGTGATGGCCGCCGGTTTCATCCTGATGATGGGCGGAGGCCTCAAGGACCCTCAGGTCTTCAATTACAGTATGTTCGACTTCCGCCGTCTCGTGGCGGCCCCGATAGTGATCGTCGCCGGAATAGTGGTTATGGTCGTGGCGATAATGAGGAGGGATGAGAAATGAGCTGGCTGGAAGCATTGATTCTCGGCCTTGTGCAGGGCCTTACCGAATTCCTGCCCGTGAGCAGCAGCGGACATCTTTCCATAGGCCGTGAACTCCTCGGAGTGGAGGCCTCCGGCGACCTTGTCTTCGAAGTCACCGTGCACGCCGCGACCGTGCTCAGTACGATTGTGGTGTTCCGTAAAGAGATATTGAAGCTCCTTCAGGGGCTTTTCAAGTTCAAGATGAACGACGAGACCGACTACATTCTCAAGATTGTCGTGTCGATGATTCCCGTGTTCGTGGTGGGCATGTTCTTCAAGGATTATGTCGAGGAACTTTTCGCCTCGATGACGGTGGTGGGCCTCGCCCTGCTGGTGACCGCCCTGCTGCTGTTCTTCTCCGATTTCGCGTCGAAGAAGGCCCAGGCGGAGAACAGCGCCCGTAACGGCATTTCTTTCTGGCAGGCGTTCGCAGTGGGCATAGGCCAGGCCCTGGCCGTCATTCCCGGCCTGTCGCGTTCCGGCACGACCATCTCTACGGGTCTCATCTGCGGAGTG
>CAMNAD010000129.1 GCA_946530505.1 uncultured Bacteroidales bacterium | reverse complement strand
GTTTTGCTCACTGCGAGTCTCTGCCTGTTCGCAGAGGCTCGCAAAGTGAGTGGAACCGTGAATTGCGGAATCGACCCGATTCCGGGAGTCATCGTTACAGACGGTGAAAACTTTACCACGACCGGCGAAAACGGAGAGTTCAGGCTGAATGTCTCGAACGACTCCCGCTTCGTGTATATCGTGACTCCGTCCGGTTATCAGCCGGACTATTCCTCCGGAGCCCCTCAGTTCTATCAGCCGATCACGAAAGCCAGGCATTACACGTTTCAGCTCAACCGGACCATTCCCGTGGGAGATTTCACGCTGCTTGCCGTGTCGGACCCGCAGATGAAACACGAGAGGCACCTGAAGAAATTCTGCAAAGAGCCCCTCGCCGACCTCATCGAGCAGTCGCAGCGGCATGCCGCACTGCGCAACACGGTCGGCATAGCCCTCGGCGACATTGCCTGGAACGAACTGAACATGTTTGAACCTTACAAAAAGGAAATCAGGAAGACAGGCATTCCGTTCTACGCGGTTATAGGAAATCATGATTTTATCCAGAATCTTTCCGGAAAGGCCGCCGAAGCCGCCTACGAAGATGCCTTCGGCCCGGTGAACTGGGCTTTCTGGCTGGGTGAAGACCTTGTAGTCGGACTCAACAATATCCGTTTCCGCGGAGAAGTCAAGGATCCGAAGGTTTCCGGAAAATATGATGAAGGCTATCCGGAATGGACGATGGAATTCGTGCGGAATCTCCTGAAGTTCATCCCTAAAGGAACACACATTTTCATTGCCCAGCACAGCCCCACCTACCGGTGGTTCAAAGACAACTGGATCGTGAACGGCAAGGAAATGGTAGCGCTTCTTGAAGGATACAGGGTAGACTTCCTTTCCGGGCACACGCACATACTGAACAACCACGTCTACACTCCCGAAATCCGGGAGCACAACCCGGCTGCGATCTGCGGTGCATGGTGGGAGACCACATGGTGCAACGACGGCACTCCGCGCGGCTACGACATCTTCAACCGCACAGGTGGAGAACTCAGCTGGTACTGGCACAACGTCGATTATCCGGACGATTACCAGGTCGAGTTCATCGCGAAGGGGGAATCCCGTTTCAATCCCGACTGCTACATCGCAAACGTATGGGATTACGACGACCGTTGGAGCGTGCTGTGGTATGAAGACGGCGTGCTCAAGGGCACAGCGGAACGCGTACAGGATGTGTCGCCCAGCTACATAAACCAGATTGAGAAAAAGTTTGGCGAGAAACCTATCCCAAAATACAAAAGACCTCGCAAGAACATTCACTATTTTGCCGTGAAACCGTCCAAAGGCGCAGCACGCATCACCATTACGGTCTGCGCTCCTGACGGCCGGAACTGGTCTCACGAATTCGAAATACAGAACTAAACTATGCTCAAATTCCTGCAACAACCCGCATACAAGCCGGAACAGACCGGCCCTGAAGCCGATGCCAGATACAAGAAACTAAGACTGCAGGTTTTCCTTGGCGCCTTCATAGGCTATGCCGGATTCTATCTGGTGCGCAAGAACCTGTCGATGGCAATACCTGCTATGGCGCCCCTCGGTTTCGAGAAAACCGAGCTGGGTTTCGTACTCGGCCTGAACGCTGCGGCTTACGCCCTGTCCAAATTCCTTATGGGCAGCGTTTCCGACCGCAGCAACGCGCGGGTTTTCCTTCCGCTGGGCCTTATTCTGACGGCCATCTCAATGTGTTTCATGATAGTCCCAATCCAGTTCATAGGCGCTGAGCACAAGGCACTTGCCATTGTAGTGATGGGTGTGCTGAACTTCCTTGTAGGATGGTTCAACGGAATGGGCTGGCCTCCATGCGGGCGCGTGATGACACACTGGTTCAGCGTAAGCGAACGAGGCACGATGATGAGCATCTGGAACTGCGCACACAATGTGGGCGGAGCTCTGGTAGGGCCTATGGCCACTTATGGAGCAGCCTGGTTCGGGTCTTGGTTTTATGGGGCCCACACCGAACTGTATTTCCTCATCGGCACCTTCGCATTTCCGGCAGCGGTCGCCCTGTTCATCGCCTTGCTTGCATACGTGTTGCTTCGCGACACTCCGCAGAGCTGCGGCCTTTCCTCCATAGAGAAATGGCGGAACGACTACCCGAAAAACTACTCCGAGAAGCAGGAAGAGACACTTACCACCAAGGAGATTTTCTTCAAATACGTGCTGAACAACAAGTTCCTCTGGTTCATCGCGCTTGCAAACGCATTCGTGTACATGGTGCGTTACGGCTGCCTCGACTGGGCTCCGACCATACTCACAGAAAAAGGCATAGACCTCAAATCCGCCGGCTGGGCCTATTTCGCCTATGAATTCGCCGCGATCCCCGGCACCCTGCTCTGCGGATGGCTCTCGGACAAACTCTTCCACGGACGCAGGGCTCTGCCCACAATGCTGTTTATGGCGCTTGTGGCCATCTTCATAGTATTGTACTGGCTGTTTATCGACAACCTCACCATAGTGATAATCAGCCTGATAGGCATTGGCTTCTTTATCTACGGCCCTGTGATGCTTATTGGTGTGCAGGCCCTTGACCTCGCTCCGAAGAATGCCGCCGGCACGGCCGCCGGACTAACCGGATTCTTCGGATACTTCTTCGGAACCTTCATCCTGGCCAACACGGTTATAGGTCTGGTTGCCCAGAATGCCGGCTGGAGCGCAACCTTCCTGCTGCTCCTTGGGGCCTGTGTGCTTGCAATCCTGTTCATGGGCCTGACCTACAAAGAAGAACAGTATCTCGTAAAGAACAAGTAGTGCTATGTGGATATGGATGGCTCTGGCATCGGCGGTTCTGCTTGGCGTATACGACATCGCCAAGAAAGTCGCCTTGAAAAATAACGGCGTCTACAACATACTGCTGGTCGCAACCGCGCTCAGCGCCGTGTTCGTAAGCCCTTTCATCACCCTCGGGAATTTTCCCGACCATCTGCGGCTCATTTTCAAGGCAGTTCTGGTCACGGCCTCCTGGGTAAGCGGGATGATAGCCCTGCAACTGCTCCCTATTACGACCGTCAGCACCTTCAAGACATCCCGTCCCATGTTCGTGGTGCTCTTCTCCATCCTTCTTTTCGGAGAACGCCTCAACTGGCTGCAGTGGATTGGCGTCGCGGCGGTACTGCTCGCATTGTGGCTGCTCAGCGTGAGCAGTTCGCGTGAAGGCATTTCCTTCAAAGGGAACAGGGGTTTCTGGGCGCTCGTGGTGTCTGTTTTCACCGGAGTTGCCAGCGCCCTGTGGGACAAGCACATCATGGCCGACATGCAGCCCCTCTTCGTGCAGAGCTGGACGAACATCTACATCACTCTACTGCTGGCTATTACGATCCTGGTGCGCAGCAGGCGCGGCATACGCGAGCCTTTCAAATGGGACTGGACGCTGGTGCTTGTGGCCGTGCTCATCACCGGGGCTGACATGCTCTACTTCTTCTCCCTCAAGGCAGACGGCTCGTTGCTGTCCGTCATCTCGCTTATCCGACGCAGTTCGGTCATCATCACCTTCGCCTTGGGTGCCGTCCTCTTCAAGGAGAAGCGCATCGCTCAGAAGGCCGGGGTGCTGGCGCTGATGCTCGCCGGAGTCACTGTCCTAATGATGGGATCTCTCTGAATATGAAAAAGATAAAGATAGGATTGTTCGTCAAGGTCCTGATTGCCATCGCCCTCGGTGCACTGCTCGGGCTGATTGCGCCCGATGTGCTGGTACGCATCTTCAAGACCTTCAATGTTCTATTCTCGCAGTTGCTCAAGTTTATCGTCCCCCTGCTGGTGCTGGGGCTAGTAACCCCCGCGATAGCCAATGTAGGACGCGGGGCGGGCAAAATGCTGCTGGCGGTTATGGGAATAGCATATCTCTCCACCATCTGCTCCGGATTCTTCGCGCACGTCTGCGCCTCCAACGCCTTCCCGCACTATCTCCAGGCCGGGGAGCTTTCTTCCGAGGCCATCTCCGCGAAGGAATTCCTCCCCTATTTCGACCTTAAAATTCCTCCAGTATGCGACATCATGACCGCACTCGTTCTCTCGTTCATGATAGGAGTCGGCATCATTTTCACTGATTCCGGTGCCTTGAAGAAGGGCTTCGACGAGTTCGGGGCGATAGTGAAACTCACTATTGAGAAACTGATCATCCCCCTTCTGCCCGTCTACATCTTCACCATGATCTGCGAGATGAGCGCCAAGGGTGTGATCGCGGTGGTGCTTGGTACAGGCGCCAAGGTCATCTTTACAGGTGTGGTCCTGACGCTTGTCTGGCTTGTCCTTCAGTACTGCATAGCAGGTGCCATAGCAGGCAAGAACCCCTTCAAATGCCTTTGGAACATGGTACCCGCCTATCTTACGGCATTCTCAATCTGTTCCTCCTCCGCAGCCATCCCCGTCACTTCTTCCTGCACCCGCAAGAACGTGAAGAACGATGATATCGTGGACTTTACCATTCCTCTTTGCTCCACCGTCCACATGTGCGGCTCTACCATAAAACTTGCTGTATCTGCGATCGCAGTCGCATATATTTTCAATATCCCCATACCTTTCGCAGTATATGCTCACTTCGTGCTGATGCAGGGAATCGCCGC
>CAMNAD010000128.1 GCA_946530505.1 uncultured Bacteroidales bacterium | reverse complement strand
ACCGTGCAGTTCGAGGTGATCCGCGATGCGGCATCCGAAAAGCTCTTCGGCGATGATCCCGTCTACTTCCTGGCCTGGACCACCACCCCCTGGACTCTTCCTTCGAACACCGCGCTTTGCGTAGGCCCCGGCATCGAATATGTGCGAGTGGCCTCCACCAACCAGTATACCGGGCAGAAGGCCACCTACGTGCTCGCCAAGGAGCTTGTAGGCGCGTGGTTCAACGACAAGATAGCCTATGAGGTGCTTCCCGGTTCGTTTAAAGGGTCGGAGCTCGTCGGCATACGCTACAAGCAGCTGATTCCCTGGTTCAAGCCCGACGGAGACGCCTTCCGCGTCATCCCCGGCGACTATGTGACTACCGAGGACGGTACGGGCATCGTGCATATCGCCCCCACCTTCGGTGCAGACGACAAGAGGGTGGCTGCGGCAGCCGGAATCGCCGGCGTGATGCCCGTCGACATCAATGGCAACCCCATGGCCCAGGTGGATACCCAGGGGCGTTTCGTGCGTTTGGAAGACCTCGACCCCGCTTATGTAGCCGCATCGGTTGATCCTTCCTACAAGGAGTTCTCCGGCCGCTACGTAAAGAATGCGATAGACGATTATTTCCGCAAGCTTCACGGCCAGGAGCCCCTCGCCAAGGATGCTCCCGTGCTCGACGTGGACCTTTGCGTGATGATGAAGCAGGACGGACGCCTGTTCCGCATGCAGAAGCATGTTAACAGCTATCCTCACAGCTGGCGTACCGACTGCCCTGTAATATATTATCCTCTTGATTCCTGGTTCATCCGCACCACCGCCGTCAAAGACGAGATGGTAGCCCTGAACAAGCAGATCCGCTGGAAGCCGGAATCCACCGGCACCGGACGCTTCGGCGTTTGGCTCGAGAATATCCAGGACTGGAACCTCAGCCGCAGCCGTTTCTGGGGCACGCCTCTCCCTATCTGGCGTACCGAAGACGGCAAGGAAGAAATCTGCATAGGCAGCGTGAAGGAGCTTTATGCCGAGATAGAGAAGGCTGTCGCTGCCGGTTTCATGGCATCCAATCCTCTCAAGGATAACGGATTCGATCCGTCCGACATGGGCAAGGAGAACTACGACCGCATCGACCTCCACAGGCCTTATGTCGACAACATCTTCCTCGTGAGCCCTACGGGCAGGAAGATGACCCGCGAAAGCGACCTCATCGACGTCTGGTTCGATTCCGGTTCGATGCCTTACGCGCAGACGGGCCTTCGCGGCATCGACAGTGCGGATTTTGGCAGCACAGCCGACTTCATCGCCGAAGGTGTCGACCAGACGCGCGGCTGGTTCTATACCTTGCACGCGATACATACGATGGTGAGCGGAACTCCCGCATTCAAGCGTGTGATTTCCAACGGTCTCGTGCTCGACAAGGACGGCAACAAGATGAGCAAGCGCCTCGGCAATGCCGTGGATCCTTTCCAGGAACTCGACAAGTACGGCGCCGACGCCCTCCGCTGGTATATGCTTACAAATGCCCAGCCTTGGGACAACCTGCGTTTCGACGAGGCCGGTGTTGACGAGATCCGCCGCAAATTCTTCGGCACTCTCTACAACACGTACTCGTTCTTCGCGCTTTATGCGAATGTCGACGGCTGGCAGCCTGGGGACGCTGCCCCGCTCAGGCCATCCGCGACGGGCAAAGGGCCCGTCCGTGTCCCACAAGGGGAGCCCGGTACGGGCATTACCCGTCCGCAGGCCGTAGGCAGCGTCTCCGAGATCGACCGCTGGATCATCTCGCTGCAGAACAGCCTCATACGCGACGTGCGCGCCGCCTACGAAGACTACGACGTCACCCTGGCAGGCCGTCTCATCCAGACCTTCGTCTGCGACCACCTCTCCAACTGGTACGTCCGCCTGAACCGCAAACGCTTCTGGGGCGGCGGACTCACTCCCGACAAGCAGGCCGCATATGAAACCCTCTACAGCGTCCTCAAGACGGTCGCACTGCTGAGCGCCCCCATCGCGCCTTTCTATAGCGACGAACTTTGGCGCGACCTTGTCCCCGGTTCGGAGTGCGTCCACTTCGAACGCATGCCCGAAGCAGACGAGACACTCATAGACAAGGATCTCGAGGAGAGGATGGAACTCGCCCAGAAGGCGACTTCCCTGGTGCTCGCCCTGCGCCGCAAGGTGAACATTAAGGTGCGTCAGCCCCTTGCCAAGATGGTTATCCCTGTCATGTCCGACAAGGTCCGCGAGCAGCTGGAGGCTGTCAAGGACCTCATCCTGACTGAAGTGAACGTCAAGGAAGCGGAATTCCTTTCCGATACCACCGGTATCATCACCAAGAAGATCAAACCCAACTTCCGCGTGCTCGGAAAGAAGTACGGTGCGCAGATGAAAGAGATAGCGGCCGCATTCGCAAAACTCGACCAGCAGACGATTTCCGCAATACAGGCATCCGGAGACTATACTCTAGACCTGCCTTCAGGTCCCGTGGCGCTGGTGCCGGAAGATTACGAGATCAGCTCTGAAGACATGCCGGGATGGCTCGTGGCAAGCGAAGGACAGCTCACCATTGCGCTCGACATCCAGCTCAGCGACGCCCTTCTGCGTGAAGGCACCGCCCGCGAGCTCATCAACCGTATCCAGAATCTGCGCAAGGACAACGGATTCGACGTCACCGACAAGGTTGACGTGCTGATCGTTGCAGACGGTGATGATTACAAGGAAATCGAGGCGTCGCTTGCAGATTACAAGGATTACATTGCTTCCCAGACGCTCGCACTGTCGGTGGAACTTTCCGCCGAAGGCGAGGGCACGGAGGTCGAATGGAATGATGGAACAATCAAGATAAAAGTTAACCGTAAATAAAGTTAAGCTATGGCAGAACAGGTTAAAACACGTTATTCCGATGAGGAACTCGCCGAGTTCAAACAGATCATCGAAGGCATGCTGGAAAAAGCCAGGGCCGAGTACAACACTCTTCGCGGCGTCGTGATGCACGGCGGCAACAACGACATAGAGGATACTTCACCCTCTTTCCGCACAGTAGAGGATGACGGAGCCAACCAGCTTACCAAAGAGGAGGCCAGCCAGCTGGCTCAGCGCCAGTACAAGTTCATCAAGAATCTTGAGGCCGCCCTCGTGCGCATCGAAAACAAAACTTACGGCATTTGCCGTGTAACGGGCAAGCTCATCCCCAAGGAGAGGCTCCGTCTGGTGCCTCATGCAACCCTGACCGTCGAGGCCAAGGAGATGCTTGCCAAGCAAGGAAAGAATTAGTTTATGAAGATTTCCAGAGGTACCAGACTGCTGGTGCTGGGGGTGTTGTTGGTTGTTGTTGATCAGGTAATCAAATACCTGGTCAAGACCAACATGTCGCTCGGAGAACAGATACCTGTGATAGGAAACTGGTTCCGTCTGTGTTTTGTCGAAAACGAAGGCATGGCCTTCGGCATGAAGTTCGGGGGATCTGTGGGGAAGTTCCTGCTGTCGCTTTTCCGCATTGTGCTTTTCGGCGCTCTTTGCTGGTGGATAGCTTCGCTCGACCGCCAGAAAAAGGCTCCTGCAGGAGTCCTGGTGGGACTTACCTTGATCACCGCAGGAGCATTGGGCAACATCGTCGACTGCCTGTTCTACGGCCTGATCTGGGACTACGCTCCCTTCATGTTCGGCAAGGTGGTGGACATGTTCTATTTCCCGCTGATACATAATGCCGCAGGGGAAGTGATATTCTTCAGCCCTGTTTTCAACTTCGCGGATTCCTGTGTGACGGTAGGGGCGTTTTATCTGCTGATCTTCCACTGGAAATTCTTCGTGAAGGAATAGAAATGGAGGGCGTGGGGGCAAGTGTTTGAAAGATAATGAGATATAAAAAATGATCTCCTTGGATTCAAGGAGATCATTTTTTATAAAATGCTGAATATTAGCTATTTAGCTCCACGCATTAGAAGAGGTATGCAACGCCGAAGTGAAGGCCGCTGGTGGTCACCTTATCGTCATCATCGTCGCTGCCAGCACGGTTAAGAAGCCCCTTGTTGTATCCGATGCTAACGCGAACGAGGTTTTGGATATCGAGAGCGACACCGCCACCTACCAGAACGTCGAAACGCTTCATCTCCGCGCCCAGATTATTATCATAGAGATTAATACTTACGCCACTGTTCTCTCCTTTGAAATTGAGACCATAGCTGAAAGTAGGACCTGCAAAAGGAGTAAGGACAAAGCCGTCTGCTACAGGAATTGCATAGTTAACAAGGACTGGAATGCCGATATTGGTTTCAGAGTAGTTGATACCACTGTCTTTACCTGAAAGAAAACTAACGTCCAGTCCAGCAGCGACAGCCAAACCATTGCTGAGGCCATAATTGTAGGTTACTCCAGCATAAATACCACCGTTCTTGGGGCCGTCATTAGAGTAATCCTTCGTCTGATAACCGACGCCTACTGCAATCTGTGCGTTTGCACTGAGAGCTGCTGCAGCTGCGAGTGCAAGGGTAATGATGATTTTTTTCATTGTTTAATATAAACTAAGGTTTAAATTTTTTCCGTTCTATTAGATGACTATTCTGCCGTTTCCGTTGCAGCAGATTCTGCTGCGGCAGATTCCGTTTCGGCGGATTCTGTTTTATTATCGTCGATAACTTCGACTTCTGCAGCAGCTGCTGCCTC
>CAMNAD010000127.1 GCA_946530505.1 uncultured Bacteroidales bacterium | reverse complement strand
CTATGATAAAGATAGGCAACATCAATTTCAGTTACGGCAGCGTTCCGTGTCTGGAGAAGATTTCCCTCAATCTGGAGGAGGGAAAGATCTACGGCCTGCTGGGAGAGAACGGAGTAGGGAAGACCACGCTCCTGACCCTTCTCTGCGGGCTCAAGAAAGTGCAGGCCGGTCGCATCGAGGTGGACGGCTTCGATCCCTGCAATCGCGACCCTGAGTTCCTTGCTTCACAGTTCTACCTTCCCGACGAGATGGCTCCCGTGAATGCCAGGGCAGAGGCCTTCGCTAAGGAGAACGGCCGATTCTGGCCGGAATTCTCGATTGAAAAGTTCAACGAGATTATGGGAATCTTCGAAATGGATACAGAGCAGAAGATGAATGCGATGTCCGCGGGCCAGCTCAAGAAGACCTGGATATCCTTCGCGCTCGCATGCTCCACCAAGAATCTCTATCTCGACGAACCCACCAACGGCCTCGACATCCCTTCGAAGGCCCAGTTCCGCAAGGCGATAATGGGTTACACGCGCGAAGATTCCATCATTGTGATATCCACCCATCAGGTCAAGGATCTCGAGAACATCATCGACCCCATCATCATTCTCGACAAGAGAGACGTGCTGCTGAACGCAAGCGTGCAGGAAATCACCGGGAAACTCTACTTCGACTACGGCACTACCTTGAATCCGGACAGCCTCTATTCCGAACAGGTCCCCGGAGGATTCATCCAGGTGTATCCCAACGCGACGGGCGAAGAAAGCAAGATCAACATCGAGGCTCTCTTCAATACGGTCCACAAGCATAAAGAAACCATAAAAGGAATTTTCAGCCATGAGTAACATATTCAATTTCAAGAGGTTCATGGGCTATTTCCGTCACGACCTCATAAGTGCCTGGCAGAATGCCGGAGCCAGCATGATATCCATCGCATGCATGCCTGTATGGTTTTTCGTCATCTACGAAATGTTCTGCCTTGTATTCGACGGCCATTTCGGTTACATGAGTCATGGAGCGGGAGTCGCTGCGTACGTCCTGTCTTTCTTGCTTGCCCCGGTTTTCTTCCCTGTGCAGATTTATGGCAAGGTTACCGACAAGCGCCTCGGCTCGAACTGGTTGCTCCTTCCGGCATCGGCATTCGAGAAATTCCTGTCGATGCTGCTGGTGCTGTGCGTCGTCCTGCCACTGGCATGGCTTGCGGCAATAACGGCGTGCGACCTCCTTCTATCCCTTACCGGCACTTATGCCCTTACCGGCACTTATGACGGCCCCGTGATCGCCAGTATTTTCGACGGGTTGGATTCCGCTATGGCAGAGTTCCGCACGGAAAACGCCACGTTGGCCATAGCCAGTCATTCGGCTATATATCTGAGCTGGTGCGCCGACATCCTCTTCTTCGCATTGGGAGCCATATTCTTCCGCAAGAACAAGATCGTCTATACCTTCCTGAGCGCCATGGGAATCGGAATCCTGATTACCCTGATCGGCGGAATCATTGCGGCCAGCGGCAATTTCGAACTGAACATCGATCCGGAGGACCTTTCCGAGGATTCGCTCATGCGCACGCTGAACCTGATCATATATGCGCTCTACGTAGTGGAATTCGCCCTGCTCGACCTTGGAATCTACTTCCGCATCAAAACTTTAAAGCACTAGGCAATGGAATTCGACAGCAACAGACCAATATACCTGCAGATAGCTGACAGCATCTGTGACCGCATACTCCAGGGAGAGCTGAAGGCGGAGGACAGGATTCCTTCGGTGCGCGAGTACGGAGCCCAGATAGGGGTGAACCCCAATACCGTGGCCAGGACTTACGAGACTCTCACCGACCGTGGAGTAATCTACAACAAGCGCGGGATAGGATTTTTTGTGACTGAAAATGCCGCTCAGAACATACGCAAAGAGGCAAAAGAGAAATTTTTGAAAGAAGATTTGCCGATTTTTGCAAATAAGGCACGGCTTTTGGATATAGATAAAGACGAAATAATAAGGTTACTATTCTAACTAGCCATAAACAGTTGACAATAAACTATTCGCACACTAAACTATACTCGAATAAAGCCCGGCCGTGACGGTCGGGCTTTATTCGTCATCGGACTGCCTCCGAGAATCTTTCGAAAATCAGATCGGCTGCTTTTTCCGTCGGATGCACCAGGTCGGCGGCGAACCAGCGGTAGTCCCGTAGTTCGTCCAGCATGATCTCGTAAGAGGGGAAGTAGGCTGCGCGCCTGTCGCCCGCCGCTTCCAGCGCAGCCTGCAGGCCGAGCTGGAGCGTCGACTTGCTCAGGGTATTCAGATGCGCGCCTTCTCCCATATGGCGGATGGGGCTCACCGTGAAGATGAATTCCTTGTCGGGATGAGCGGTGATAATGCGGCTCAGGACGGCCGCAACCTGATCCACCGACAGCATCTCGTGCGAGAATTCGCGGGAAGGCCGCTTCAGGCAGTTCGAAACCACTTCGCCGTTCGCGACAAGTTTCCAGACCATGGCAGTGCCGAAAGTGATTATCACCTTGTCGCTCTCCTTCCACCATGCTGAGGCCTTCTGCAGGGCGGCGTTCGCACCGACGAGGAATTCCTCCGCCGTGGGGCGGGCGAAAGAAGTATGGTGCCACCAGGAGCATATCTTCCCGGCTCCGGCACCCATCTCCACGCACTCTTCCCTGCGGAACGGGACGCAGTGGTCCAGGCGGGCGATAGAGTTCGCCACTGAAACCGGATTGTAGACGGTTCCGAAGGGGTTTGTGCAGACCTTGAATCCGGCTGCAGCCATGCGCGCTCCCATCTCGGTGGCGAAGCAACTGCCCAGCACGGTCACTTTGTCGTCTTTGCTTATCTTTATTGGAAATTTCAGGATTTCCACCTTTGTCGCTGTCTTTGTCATGTTGCAAAAATAGCACTCTTTTGCTATATTTGTACACTTATGATCAAGACTAACCACATTCTGATTCTTGCCATTCTTATGGTGGCAATGCCACTTCAGGCAAAGGTTTACAAGGTAACAAGCCCTTCGGGCAAACTGGGTCTTTCCGTTTCCGTAGGAGACCGTTGCACTTGGTCGCTGGAAGTGGGAGGCGAAAAAGTTCTGGATGACAACGACCTGGCCCTCGAATTCGAGGGGCTCACCCTCGGGCAGGGTGCCAAGGTGCTGAAGCAGACCAGGCAGAGCAGGAGCGAACACATAGTGGCTCCTTTCTACCGTCAGGCAGAGTTCGATACAAAATACAATGCTCTGACACTCAAGATGAAAGGAGGATGGTCCCTTGAACTCAGGGCCTACGACGACGGAGTGGCCTACCGTTTCGCCACCTCCATGCAGGGGGAGCGGAAGGTCCTGGGCGAAAAGGCGGAGTTCAATTTCTGCAAGCCATACGGAATGCTGGTACCTTATGCCCGCATATCCAAAAATGACAGATACCGCACTTCTTTCGAGAGCCTCTACGATGAGGTGAATGCCGGAGACGCCTCCAAGGCGGACGGAAGGCTGGCCTTCATGCCCGTATACGTCGACCTTGGCGATGCCGGACGCCTCCTTCTTACCGAATCCGACCTGTGGGCCTATCCGGGGATGTTCCTCCGCACGACGGACAGGGGCTTCGAGGCGGAATTCCCTCCGTACCCGAACAACACGCAGGTGCAGGATGGAAAGTATCTCGACTATCTGAACGTCGTCGAAGGCACACGCACATACCCCTGGCGCATAGTGGCATACGCCGAAGATGAAAAGGGCCTTGCCGTGAACAACATGGTCTACCAGCTTGCGACGCCGTGCAAACTCGACGACATCTCCTGGATCAAGCCGGGCAAGTCTACCTGGGACTGGTGGAATGCCATACGCCGCCACGGAGTCGATTTCAAGGCCGGAATCAATACCGAGACCTACCTCTACGACATAGACTTCGCCGCGAAATACGGCATAGAGTACATACTGATAGACGACGGCTGGTACAGGAACAAGAATATCTTCAACCCCATCGACGGGCTTGACATCAGGAAAATCTGCGATCATGCCGCGGAGAAGGGGGTCAAGGTGATTCTCTGGGTATCGAAGGGTGTGCTGGGGCTCAGGCCTGCCAAGGCTTTCGAGCATTATTCCAAAATGGGCGTGGCCGGTTTCAAGATCGACTTCTTCGACTCTCAGGAAGCTGCCATGGTAAGCCGCATCAACATGTACGCCGAAGAGGCGGCCAAGTACCACCTGATAGTCGACTTCCACGGACATTACAAACCGGTCGGACTCAACAGGACATGGCCCAATGTGCTTAATTTCGAAGGGGTTGCCGGCCTCGAAAACCTGAAGTGGGCGGGTTCCGACTTCGACATGCCACGCAACGATGTGATTCTCCCGTTCATCCGTCAGGCTGCCGGTGCGATGGATTACACGCCGGGGGCCCTGCGCAATGCGTCTAAAAAGGAGTACCGCACAGTCAACGAAAGGCCCATGAGCCAGGGGACCAGGGCCCATCAGCTCGCTTGCTATGTAGTGTTCGACGAGCCTTTCGCCATGCTCTGCGACTCTCCTTCGGACTATCTGAAAGAAGATGAGACCACCCGCTGGATAGCTTCCATCCCGACCGTCTTCGACCGTACCGAGATCCTTTCCGCAAAGATAGGGGAGTACGTCGTGACCATGCGCGAAAAGGATGGAAAGTACTATGTCGGAGGGCTTACCAACTGGGATGCGCG
>CAMNAD010000126.1 GCA_946530505.1 uncultured Bacteroidales bacterium | reverse complement strand
CAACTAGTCCGAATGATTTGAGAATTACGATTCATGTAAATTCCGATTTATCTGACAGACAAATATACGATTTTCCCAAGACTGCGTCAATCTCTCACTTGGGAATGCGCACGGCGGATGGCATATGCCGGATGACAGAAATCTCGAGCTTATTTGAATTCTATCTCCGGAGAATTCTTGGGAGAATGGTCTTCGAGGCGGATGCGTAGCCTGCGGAGGCGCGGAACTCTCTTTTCAATGAAGGTGAGGATATGCCTGTCGCGCTTGTCGGGGTACATCTCGTCGAAATGAATCATCAGTCCCGTTTCGATGGCGTCGGAGAGTTCATCGTTCACCGCTGAACCGAAGATCTTCATGGTGGACGAAGAATTGATGTACGAATTCACCAGCGGCGGAATCGCGGTGCCGAGATGGCGAAGGGCGTTCTTGAGGCAGCGCAGGTCCTCACGCAAACCGTCCTCCTTGAGAATCAGGTCGATAAGACGGACATCGGTCGAGGACTCCAGCCGTTTGTATGGACGGATAAGTCCTTCATTGTCGGGAAAATGCTTCTCAAGGAAGCGCAATATCAGTTCGCGGGCAGTCTTGTCGAAAGATTTATATATGGTCATCTTCCCGAAGAAATACTCGACTCCCGGATTGCTCAGCAGCACTCCCGCGATGCCGTCCCACAGGTTGTCCATCGTGAAAAGGGCCTTGGCGCCGGCCTTGGAACTCTGATACTCCGGAGCGACGAACGAACGCCCGAGTTCCATCGTCTTCGGGAGATACTCCGCTATGAACTTGTCTGAAAACTGGAAAAGATGCGAGGCAGTCACATTGGGCTGGCCGTTTTCTTTGAGTACGACATCCTTCCCGAGAATGTAGCGGTACCCGCCGATTATTGCCTGAGCGTCCGGATCCCAGACAATCAGCTGCTGATAGGGTTTTTCCATGAAATCGTACTCGTCGAGATCCATCGATTTGCCCGAACACCCGCCGGCTTCACGATAGGCGATTTCGCGGATGCGGCCTATTTCCTTCAGGGTATTGGGTGCATTGAAACAATCTACGACATAGATTTCATTACCACCCTTGTTGGTGTCCATCAACTTGCGCGATGCAGTGAGCTCAGCCCGGATAAGATCCACGGGAATGGCATCAATGATCTTTTCCATCTTGATAAAGGTTCAGTACAATGCGCAAATATATAAATTAATCCGACTTTCTGGCAATTATTCAATCAAAAAAACTCTCCCCTCCCGACGGGGTAGAGGATCTGGGAGATCGCCTTCCGGCCAGCCTATTACACAATGCCCTATGCCTTCGTACTCCCCTTCCAGGCCAAGGGAATGCAGAAGTTCCTGCCATTCGGGCTGCTCGAACTCCTCCTTTGCACGGTGCACCCAGCAACTGCCGAGTCCGAGGGAATGGGCGGCCAACATCAGGTTGCCCATGACCAGAGATCCGTCATACACCCTGTTGCGCCAATCGGCCTTGTCGAGCACCACCAATACGGCAGGTGCCCCAAAGAAGGGGTCGAAGCCTTCCGGTTTGTTCCAGATGGTCCTGTTGGCTTCCGAAAGCCGCTTTATCAGCGCAGGATCGGTGATCGCCAGAATTACAGCAGACTGATGATTCTTGCCGCTGGCGGCATAGAGTCCGGCTTCGATCACCTGATTCAACATGTCCTTCGGAACCGGGTCCGGACGGAAGCGGCGTATGCTTCTTCTCGAGAGAATATCGTGTATGGTCTGATTCATAAAAACAAATGTAAGAGAAAATTTTTAACTTTGAAAGTTATACCAAAACAAAGCCGAAATGAAAAGATTCTTCCTTTTTGCAGCAATGGCACTTGCCTCTCTCTCTTTGAGCGCAAAGGTCGAACTGACTCCCCTATTTACCGACAACATGGTGTTCCAGCAGAAATGCCAGGCCCCTGTCTGGGGCAAGGCCGCCCCTGGTGCAAGCATCAGCGTGACACCTTCCTGGAACAAGCGCACATACAGCACGACTGCTGATTCCGATGGCAAATGGTGCGTGAAGATCGACACCCCGAAGGGCAGTTTCAAGAAGCATAGCGTAACTATCAGCGACGGAGAGCCCACCGTGCTGAACAACGTGCTTGTAGGGGAAGTCTGGCTGGCATCCGGGCAGTCCAACATGCAGATGCCCGTAGAAAGCTGGAGGGCCGTGCGCACCAATCAGGAAGATATAGCCAATGCCTCGCAGTGGGCGGACCTGCGGCTGCTGCAGGTTTCCCGCGCCACGGGAATGACAGAGCACGATTATTTCAGCGCCGACTTTGACAAGTGGAAGGAATCCTCCCCTGAAACCATACGGAATTTCTCGGCCGCGGCCTGGTACTTCGGCCGCAAACTCATGCAGGATCTCAAAGTGCCTGTCGGCATCATCCACAGCAGTTGGGGTGGCACCATTATCGAAGCCTGGATGAGCGCAGGAGCCATCAGCGAATATCCCGACCTGCGCGCCCAACTCGACAAGGTGAGGGGGCTCTCGGACAACGAGTCGGAGAGGGAAAAGACTTTCGAAGAGGAAATAGACGCCTTTTACAAGAAGGTTACGAAGCAGGATCAAGGCCTCAAGGACGGCAAAGCCCTGTGGGCACAGCCCGGTTTCGACGACAGCGCATGGCGCAGCATCCCGCTTCCCTGCAAGGTTCAGGAACTGTGGCCCGCCGTCAATGGCATTTACTGGTTCCGCAAAAGCATAGAGATCCCTGCCGAATGGGCGGGAAAAGAAATCACTCTCAGCCTTGGCCCCATCGACGACTTCGACGAAACTTACTGGAACGGCGAGATGGTTGGCAGCGGCCGCATCTGGAACAAGGCACGCGAATACACGGTGCCGGGTAGCCACGTCAAGGCCGGCAAAACCGTAATCTGCATCCGCAATACCGACGACCATGGTGACGGAGGCCTGTACGGAGCCCCCGACCTCATGTATCTGGAAGGGCCCGACGGCCGCAGGATACGCCTCGACGGGGAATGGAAGGTTACCCTCTCCGTTTCTTTCGAAGGCGTTCCAAAATCCACGGCACGCGAACCGAACCTCGTCACCGTGCTTTACAATGCGATGATAAAGCCTCTCGCTCCTTTTGCAATCAAGGGCGCAATCTGGTATCAGGGAGAATCCAATGCCGAGAAGGCTTACCGCTACCGCGACCTTATGAGCGCAATGATACTCGACTGGCGCGCACTCTGGGGCTATGATTTCCCCTTCTATATCACACAGATAGCCAATTACAAGGGAGTCCGCAAGGTTGCGGGCGATGACGACTGGGCGGAACTGCGCGAAGCACAGGCCCTCGCCACCAAGACCGTAGACAAGTGCGGAATGGCCTGCATAATCGATCTTGGCGAAGCCGAAGACATACACCCCGTTCGCAAGCAGGAGGTCGGTGAGCGTCTTGCAAAACTTGCCGAGGTGAACGATTACGGCAAAAAAGGAATTGCGGACGGCCCCCGCTTCGAATCTTACAAGATCGAGAACGCCTGCATCAGGGTGCGTTTCACCGATGTGGCAGATGGTCTGAGGGTCATTCCTTCCGGCAAGCATGCCGAAGACCGTTACGGGAAAGGCAACGTGTTCCCGGATATGGTAGCGAAGGCGGAAAGCGGGGTACTCTGCGGTTTCCAGATTGCAGGCGCCGACAGAGTCTGGCACTGGGCTGATGCCACTATTGTCGGGAACGAGGTAGTCGTTTCCTGCCCCGAGGTGGCACACCCCATAGCAGTACGTTACGCATGGGCTGCCAATCCTATATGCAATCTTTTCAATTCGGAAGGATTGCCGGCATGGCCGTTCAGAACCGATGATTGGCTGGGAGTGACTTATGGCAGACACTAGAGAAAACTTCGGCAGCCGCTTCGCTGCCATAGCGGCCCTGGCGGGGAGCGCCATCGGACTGGGAAACATCTGGCGTTTCCCGTACATGGTGGGCGAGAACGGCGGAGCCGCCTTCATCCTCATCTATATTGCGGCATCGCTGCTGCTGTCCGTACCCATCTTCTTCGCCGAATTCATAATCGGAAGGCGCAGCGGGGCGAACTGCTTCGGAGCCATGAACCGCCTTGCCCCCGGATCGAAATGGAACCTGTTGGGGATTCTCTGCATACTCACTCCCACCCTGATCCTGTCGTACTACGCCGTGGTCGGAGGCTGGAGCATCTCCTATCTGTTGAAATCTTTCACTCTCGCCTTCCTCTCATTCGGTAGTTTTTCCTCTTCCGGATGGGCCGTGGCGGCCTTTGTCATCTATCTGGCGATTTCATGCCTGATCGTGGCCGGCGGTGTCAAGAAAGGAATAGAAACCTTCAGCAAAGTCTCCATTCCCCTGCTGTTTATACTGATCGTTGGGCTTGCCATTTATTCCGTAACGCTGAAAGGCGGATCTGCAGGAATTGATTACATGCTCAAGCCCGACTGGGGCAAGGTGAGTGCGCGGACCTTCGTGAACGCCATAGGGCAGAGTTTCTACTCCATCTCGCTGGGAATGGGCATAATCATCACCTACGCGTCCTACATAAGCAAGAAGGAGAATATCGTTTTCTCCGGAGTCGGGACAGCCGGATTCGACCTCTTCTTTGCGGTGCTTGCCGGATTCGTGATAATGCCCGCCGTGTTCGCCGCGGGCATCGAACCCGGATCTGGCCCCGGACTGATATTCGACACCCTCCCCTACATTTTC
>CAMNAD010000125.1 GCA_946530505.1 uncultured Bacteroidales bacterium | reverse complement strand
ACGGGATTCTCTCGCAGTACCATCTGACCCTGGCTGGATTCTGTCTGCACTTTCTTGGGCGCGCATCCTGCCGCCATCATTCCGAGTCCGGCCGCGCCGGTGCCCGATATCTTAAGGAAATCTCTTCTGTCCATTGCTTAGCTGTTTAGATGGTTGTGACGACCGTTTACAGTGATGGCGCTGACCGGCCTCGAAGGGCAGAGGTTCTCGCAGGCACCGCAACCTATGCATATTTCGGCATCGATGGTGGGGATCATATTCCCTTCGGGCGATTCCACCATCTGTATGGCTCCGGTCGGGCAGTGTCGGGCGCAGTTGCCGCACTTGGTGCCCTGCTCGGCGACACAGAGTTCGCGGTTGACGCTCGCGCTGCCTACGTGATATTGTGTTTTCTCTTCGCGCGTGATGGCGATGATGGCGCCGCTGGGGCAGACTTCGGAGCATTTGGTGCACTCCGGACGGCAGTATCCCTTTTCGAAGCCCATCTCCGGCTGCATCAGGTGTTCGATGCCGGTGGAGGGCCTCAGGACTCCGTTGGGGCAAGCTGCTATGCAGAGTTGGCATGCGGTGCAGCGGTGGTAGAAGTCTTTTATGCTGACGGATCCGGGAGGCGTGATGGGCGTTTCGCGATCCAGCGTCTGCTTGTCCTCCACCAGGGCATATCCGCCATCCTTTTTCTTGTTCTGTGCCCCCAGCGTAACTGCCGTCAGCCCCATCGCAGCACCGGCAATAAAAGCGCGTCTCGGATTGACGGAGGAGGAACCCTCCTCCGCCGTGCGCAGGGATGATTTTTTGTAGTAGTTCTTCAAGTGCAGGGCGTCGAATTTGCAGTTGCCGATGCAGTCGAAACAGTCCACGCAGCGGCTGTAATCAATCTTGTGACTCGCGATGTCGATGCACCCTGCCTTGCAATTATTCTCGCAAGCCTTGCAATTCCTGCACTTGCTGGCATCTATTACCGGACGGAAAATGGCGAAGCGCGAGAAGAAACTGAGAGTGGTGCCCACGGGGCAGATGACATTGCAGTATTCCCTGCCGGTAAACCAGGCGAGCAATCCGGTGACGAGCAAAGTCGCCGCCGCCACCGCGAGCACGATTCCGGGCTGGAATCGGACGATACTGGTTACGATGCGACCGTAGGCGCTGTACGGCGCCAGGACTGCTACTGCAGACTGCAGCCCGAAAACCAGGGCCAGGACGAACAGCACCCAGATGCCGTAGCGCAGCCACTTCTGCTCCTTGCGGAAACGGAATGGCCTGTGGTTCTTGCGGGCGCGTTTTGCCAGCACGCTGATGTGCGAAATGCCGTCCTGCATCACTCCCAGCGGGCAGATGGCAGAGCAGTAGATGCGCCCTATCAGCAGGCATGCAAGTATTACCACTGCTATTGTGGCGAAGTTGAGCGCCATGACTGCGGGGAGGAACTGCAATTTGGGCATCCAACCCAGCCAGGATGCGATTTCCGGGATTCCGAGGAAGAGCAGAGTAATGCCCGTCCAGAATACCAGGGCAAGGATTATTCGGAGTTTCTTCATTCTACAAATATAATAAGAAAATGGGATTGTGGTAATTATTAAAATCCATTATATTTGCAACATGAATTTCAGTGGTATTATTGTTGGCGCCGCAGTTTTCCTTATAATCGGAATCTGCCATCCCATAGTCATAAAGATGGAGTTTTACTGGGGCAAGAAGAGCTGGTGGGTGCTTGCTCTTGCGGGCGTGTTGTTCTCGCTGTGGTCGCTTTTCGTCGGTAGCCTTATCTGGTCCACGATACTCGGCGCTGCTGCCTTCTCATGCTTCTGGGGCATACACGAACTCCTTTCTCAGGAAATGCGTGTCCTGCGTGGATGGTTCCCGGAAAACCCTGCCCGTCATGATTATTACGAACGCCGCAGGAAGGAACTGGGCGAAATCGGCCGGCATCCTTCTCACGACAGATTGAAAGAGAAGCTGAAGGGCTAGCCGAGCAGGTGCTCCAGCAGTACTTTTATTCCTATCCCTATAAGAATGATTCCGCCCAGGAGTTCCGGGCGGATTTTTTTTGCCACCGTATCGCCGTAACGCACTCCGATCAGGGTGCCGGAAATGCTGAAGATGAACGATACTATTCCAATGATAACCAGAGGCAGGACGAGCATTTTCACAGTGCTGAAGCCGGAGCAGGACATCGAAATGCCCACGGCCAGGGCATCTATGCTGGTCGCAACTGCAAGCAGCAGTTGGGTAGAGATGAGCAGAGGGTTAAAGTGCTCAGACTCTTCATCCGAGAAGGAATCCCGTATCATCTTTGTGCCGATTATCTCCAGGAATCCGAAAGCAATCCAATGGTCGTATGCTTCGACGCTGTGCTGGAAAAAATGGATAGCCGTCCATCCGAGCAGCGGCATCAGGGCCTGGAAAAGTCCGAGAAGAAATGCCATACGAAGCGCCTTTGCAGTGTACAACTTCCTGCATATCACTCCGCTGACTATCGATACCGCGAAGCAATCCATCGCAAGGGCGATGGCAATCAACACTATTTCCAGAACAGACATCTCTTTTTTTTCTGCAAAAATAAGAATTTTGCTATTTTTGTGGAAACAAGGAATCAGTAATATGCCACGGATATCGAAATCTGCATCTCTGATACCTGCATCCGCAATCCGGATGCTGACTCCCTTTGCCGACAAGGCGAAGGCGGATGGTGTCAAGGTTTACCACCTGAACATTGGTGCCCCGGACATAAAGTCGCCGGATACCGCTCTTGAAGCGCTGGCGGATTTCAAATTCGACCATCTCCCCTATTCCAATTCCGCAGGCACCCTCGACCTGCGCAAGGCGCTGGTCGAAAAATATTACCGCAAAGTAGGGATAGATGTCTGTGAAGACGACATCATAGTCACCACCGCAGGCAGCGAGGCCCTGAGTTTCTTTTTCCATGCCGCCTGCGATCCTGGCGACGAAGTGCTTGCGATGGAACCGTACTACTGCAACTACAATACTCTCGCTCGCATGAACGGCGTCGCCATACGCCCTGTGCATACAGACATACGGGACAGTTTCGCCCTGCCTTCTTCCGAGGAGATAGAGAAGCATATCACTCCTGCGACCAAGGCCATCCTTATATGCAATCCGTCCAACCCCACCGGAGTCCTCTACACTAAGGAGGAGATACTCGCCATAGGCGATATCTGCCGCAGGCACGACATCTTCCTGGTTTCGGACGAGGCCTACCGCGAGTTCTGCTACACCGACGATCCCTACTTCTCCGCAATGCAGATCCCAGGGCTGGAAAACAATGCGATCCTGGTTGATTCCGCGTCCAAGCGCTACAATCTCTGCGGAGCAAGGATCGGCGCCCTGGTGTCGAAGAACAAGGATTTCATGGCGCTGGTGCTGAAGTTTGCGCAGGCACGGCTCTGCCCTCCCGTACTGGGGCAGATTGCTTCTGCGGGTGCAATCGACACGGATGACTCCTACTTCAAGGCGGTGCGCATGGAATACATCGCAAGGAGAGATTTCACCATCGATGCTCTCAACGGCATCCCCGGAGTGTTCTCCCCCAAACCTATGGGCGCATTCTACACGGTAGCCGAACTCCCGGTAGATGATGCAGCGGTGTTCTGCAAGTGGCTGCTCACTGACTTCCGGCTGGACGGAGAAACCGTGATGCTGACTCCTGCAGAGCCGTTTTACAGCACCCCTATGCAGGGGCGCAATCAGGTACGCGTGGCTTATGTGCTGGAAATCCCTGCTCTTCGCCGCGCCATGCATATACTCGAAAAAGCGTTAGAAACATTTAATAAGGTTCAATTATGAAGAAGTTGACAAGCATTGCAGCCGCGTTGCTGCTCTTAGTCCCTGCATTCGCTCAGAAAGCGGATATCAAATGGCCGGACTACCAGTTCACCACCGATGTAGAAAACCCTGTCACGTCTGTCAAAAATCAGCATCGCAGCGGCACCTGCTGGGCATTTTCGACCATCGCTTTCGTCGAGTCCGAGGTTATCCGCATCAACAAAATCTCCAACGAGGCCGACTATCCGGACTTTTCCGAGATGTTCGTTGTTGGCAAGTCCTATTCGGACCGTGCCGAGAAGTATGTCCGCCTCGACGGATGCCTGAACTTCGCAGCAGGAAGCGAGGCTGATGACGTTCTTCATATCATCAAGGACTATGGCCTTGTGCCCCAGGAGGTCTACAGCGGCCTTAACTATGGCACCGAACTTCCTGAGCAGAGCGAACTTGACGCAGCCCTCAAGAGCTACGTGAGCGCTATCGTCAAGAATCCCAACCGCAAACTTACTCCCGCATGGAAGAGCGGCGTGAACGCCATCCTCAATGCCTATCTGGGCGAAGCCCCCGAGGAATTCGAATACAAGGGAAAGAAGTACACTCCCGCATCATATCGCGATGCCCTCAAGTTCAACCCCGAAGACTATGTTACGCTCACATCCTTCACCCATCATCCTTTCTACACCTCTTTCGCAATTGAGGTGAGCGACAACTGGCGTTGGGACGAGGCTTACAATGTGCCTATCGATGAGTTTATGAAGGTCCTGGACGATGCCATCCGTGCCGGATATACCGCTGCATGGGGCGCGGACGTCAGTGAGCCCGGTTTCACCCGCAACGGAATCGGAGTTCTCATCGATCCCAAGGCCGTCACAAAGCAGGGTGGTTCCGACCAGGAGCACTGGGTTGGCAAGGAGGAG
>CAMNAD010000124.1 GCA_946530505.1 uncultured Bacteroidales bacterium | reverse complement strand
CCTTCAGGGCCGTCCATACCACGGCTCCTGGCACCGTTGCCATCGTTGAGCAATTCTCCGGGGAGACAGGTCAGGACAGTCCCTTCCTCAGCTTTGAAAACAAATGAAGGAACCGCGGCGGCATTCTGTCCGAAGTCAACCACAAGAGTTTCTCCGGGCTCGAGCGAGATGGTCTGACCGGCTTTGTAATTCCTCTTTATCAGCACTTTGCCGGCCTCCTCTTCAGTTGCGCCTTCAACATCTTCCCAGATGTATGCAAGGGCAGGTTTGAGGGCCAGGTCCTTGCGGAGATACACCTCGGCACCGTCAGAAGGGAATATCTGCCCCTGGAACTCGCTGTTGATTTCGGGAGTTCCGAGTTTCTCCGGAGTTTCGTATCCGGGAGCGATGCGGGCGTCGTACTTCTCGCCGTCAAAAATCGCAGCATGTGTGACAGGTCCGGCAATGCCTGCCTTCCAATGCTCAGTATCGGTGCCGAACAGTTCTACGGAGCCATCGGTATATTTCAGCTGCAGAACTCCGCGGAAAGCGGTTTTCCTGCCGATCATGCCTTCGTGCCCACTGGGAGTGACGATCTTGTCTCCCCACCAGCCTGGAGTGGACTGGACGGCCAGCTGATTGCTTGCTTCTGCCTTGCAGTTAAAAGCATCTGTAATGTCGTATGTGAAAGAATACTTCGTCTTTGCGTAATGGGTGAAACCGGGCTTTAGGTATTCTTCCCCCACCGGCTTTCCATTGACGAACAACTGGTAAACACCCAGGCCCGCGGTCATCCATTTGGCGGATTGAACCTGCTTGCCGTTTTCGGGTTCGGAAACAAACCAGCTCGCACCGTCTGCCGCCAGATGATTGTCCGCCGAATGGACCTTTCCGGTGACAACCGGGGCGTCAGCTGCGGATATCCACTCGGAGCACTCCCAGGCGGAGTCGTCAAGGGCGTCGGTCCGAACGCCTGCACTTTGCTGCGCTTTTCCGGATGAGCAGGCGGACACTGCCACCAAAGCCGTGGCGGTGCAGAATAAAATGAGAATTCTTTTCATATCGGTTAAATATTTACTTTGACTTCAAGACGGATGTCATCGGCGGAAGCGCCCACGAGAATACGGTATTCGCCACGGTCCAGTTTCCAACTGTGGCTGTCTACATCGTAGTAGCTGAAGGCGTCGGGGCCGAGATGAATCGTATATTCGACCGCAGCACCCTTTGCTATCAGCTTCTTGTCGTAGCCCTTCAGTTCCTTTGCAGGACGGATTATGGAAGGATTCACCGGCGCAACATAAACCTGGGCGACCTCCTTGGCATCGGCCTTTCCAGTGTTGGCGACCTTGAATATGATATCGTATCCGTCACCTGCGGGTACAGCCTTGATGTCGGAATATTCGAAAGTGCTGTATGTCAGGCCGTAGCCGAAGGCGTAAAGGGGCTTGACGTTGAAATGCTCCTCCGCGCGGTATCCGAGGAACACGCCTTCGCCATATTCGGCGATAGGATAACGGTCACGATCGGCACTCGGATGGAGAGGCATGGACGAATACCACTTCTGTGAAGGATTCTTGTCGAGAGCCCCCCAGAAGGTGAAAGGCAGCCTTCCGGAAGGAGAAACCTTGCCGCTCAGGATGGCTGCAATCGCATTGCCGCCTTCCTGTCCGGGATACCAGTCAAGGATTATGGCCTTGACGTCGTCAGCCCAGGGAGCCATGTCGAATTCGCCGCCGGAATTGGCGACCACGACCACGTTCTCGTTATAGGAAGCAACGGTCTTGATGAGTTCGTTCTGGTAGCTGTGCCTGAATCCGTACCGGCGGTCGGCGCCTTCCTTTTCGGTATCGCGGTTGAACCCTGCCGAAACCACTACTGCGGAAGCATTCCTGAGTATTTCAGGATCGGGAGTTCCGAGCAGCACTACGTTCCAGTTCTTGCCCAGCGAGCGCAGACCTTCGTAAAGGGTAACACCCTTGCCGTCTTCGGGGTTCACCCATCCGGAGCCGCCTCCGCAGACTATTTCATTGGCATTGGGGCCAATAAGCGCAATGGTATTCTTCCTGCCGGGTTTGAGCGGAAGGATTCCGCCTTCATTCTTGAGAAGCACCGGTCCTTCGAGGGCGATTTCGTACGCGCGTTTCTGCGACAGAGCCTTGTCTTCGGCAGAAGGATCGGCATCGAGATTTCCGTCCAGGAAGCCGAATGCGGAGAGTGTCTGAAGGATGTGAATGCACTTGGCATCGAGATCCGCCTCGCGCACTACCCCGTTGGCAATCAGGGACTTGAGCATCTCTTCCTGGGCCGCGTAGGCACGTGGCATCTCAAGATCAACGCCCACCGTGGCGAAGTTGATCGGGTCGTAGTTGGAGACCCAGTCGCTCATCACGATGCCCTCGAAGCCCCATGCGCGCAGGTTGTCGTTAATGAGCCAGTCGCTCTCGGCGGCATGCACTCCGTTCACGGGGTTGTAGCTGGTCATAACGGCACCGACGTGCCCCTTCTCGACGGCCTTGCGGAAGGTGGCGAAGTAGATTTCGTTCATCGTGCGTTCATCCGCGTTGGAACTTACGCCATGACGGTCATATTCCTGCTGATTCAGTGCAAAATGCTTGATGGTGGCGATGACGCCCTGCTCCTGCATGCCCTCAATGTAATTCAGGGCCGTTTCAGATGCCAGATAGGGGTCTTCGCCGTAATATTCGAAATTGCGGCCGCAAAGGGCTGAACGGTAAATATTTACACCGGGGCCCAGCATGATCTGCACGCCGTGGGCCTTGGCGGCGCAACCTATCCCGGCGCCCATCTCCCGGACCGCGTCACGGTTCCAACTCGCCGCGGCGGAGATTCCGCAAGGATAGAAGGTGCTCTGTACATTCCTGCCGCTGACGTTGCGGACTCCCTGCGGGCCGTCTGCCATCTGTACCGAAGGAATTCCGAGACGGGGAATGGCGTAGGTGTGGAAGCCGTCGGTCTTTCCGGAAACCATGCCGATCTTTTCGTCGAGAGTCATCTGCGACACGAGTTTCACGGCGCGGTCCTTGTCTTTCTGGGTGATCTGCGTGGCGGTTGCCGTAACTGAAATTGCAAGCGATGCAAGCGTCAAAAGCGAGAAAACAGTTCTTTTCATAAATGAAAGTATAAATACTTTCAAAGTTACAAATTTTGTTCTGCTTCCGCAAGAAAAAAGAGGTGCGGCAAAACCCGCACCTCCAGATTTATTTCAAATCGTCGATTTCTTCTGCCGACAAACCTGTCACCCGTCCGATAACTTCGACAGGGATGCCTTCCAAGAGCATTTTTCGGGCATTCTCACGATTTGCTTCTGCACGTCCTTTCTCAATACCTTTCTCAATGCCTTCAGCGATTTCCCGCTCGGCCTTTTCCCGAGCGAATTCGTCCGCAGCGTAATTGTCACGCTGAATCTTAAGGCGTCGATTGTATGCTTCTCTTTCGGCTTTTGTCATATTGCTATACTCCGCAGCTTCGAGCAGTTGCTCAAAATAACCATCATTCTGCGTTTCCGGTTTCATTGCAAAATTAGGAAGATTCTTGAAATAATACAAGAATTTGTCCTCAAAGCTATTACATTCATTGAGAGGCTTGTCGAAGCTCCCGACCTCCATGAAGACAAACTGCAGGGCGTCGGTTAGTTGCATTCCATTCCGATCGTTTCTAATAGAGTAACGGTGGACAAATCCTTCATCCCTTCCTGTAGCATCCGGAAGAGCGAAGTTCAATAGACCCAGAAAGAAAACTGGTTTGAAGTCATAATTCCAATCTCCACGAGGCGCTTGCGCTGTAATGGGGAAGGTGCTGTAGTAAATAGCTCGTTTGTCAAAATGCTTTTGTTCTTTCACCTGGACTTCCACGATGAAGTCTCCGATTTGCCGGGATTTGCATTGAAGGTCGAAAACCGCTTTACGGTCATCCTTGGACTCGCCTGGATGCTCGACATTTACGAATTCGAGTTCGGTGATGTCCTGATGGAATACATGCTCCAGTAACTCTTTGATAAGGCGTTTGTTCTTCTCTTTGCCGAAGATCTGTTTGAAGGCGACGTCGATCATCGGATCGATGTACTTGCTGTGCTTTAAAATCTGTTCCATAAGTCATTAATATTTGGAACTGCAATAATATGCAAAGCAAACATATATTTACCTACGGGAACATGCCATAACGTACGATTTTTTAAGTTTGCGTATACGGAAACTAAAAAAAAGTGAAGGGTTGGCCGGGGATTTCGCCAGGAAGACACGGGAAGGGGCTGGTTAGGTGGATGGGAGGCGCAGATTCGGCGGGCAGACACGGGAAAGGCCGGTTTGGTGGATGGATGACGGAGATTCGCTGAGCAGACACGAGGGAGACCGATTTGGTGTCTGGAGGGCGAAGATTTGCCGGACAGACACGGGAAAGGCTGGTTCGGTGGATGGAAGGCGGGGATTTCGGCTGGCAGACACGGAGAGAGGCGGTTCGGTGTCTGCAGTGGGATTTAGGGCGTGGCAGACACGGAGAGCGGCTGATTGGTGGCTGCGGATGGAGAGAATATTTCCGGACTGCATCATTCCGGACAGCGGGGGCGGGATTGATCAGGAGGTGCATTGAGGATCAAGCATTTGCGCAAAACCGTCTGGTGCGAATGTACCAGACGGTTTTGCGCAAGTCGCTGATAATCAACGGTGCGTTGGGCAGACACAGGGATGGATGGTTCGGTGCCGGGAGG
>CAMNAD010000123.1 GCA_946530505.1 uncultured Bacteroidales bacterium | reverse complement strand
CACTACAGGTGCCAGGTCGCGGGCGCCGAACCATCCGTCCACCTCCGGAATCAGCTCCGGCATCTCGGCGGAATAGCGTTGGCTCAGACATCCGAACACCAGTATCCGCCCGGTCAGGCCGGCCTTCTTGCGTTCCACCTCGGCGAGGATCGTGTCTATGCTCTCCTGCTTGGCGTCGCCTATGAAGCCGCAGGTATTGATGAGAGTGACATCCACGCTCCCCGTAAACTCCTCCGGCACAACATTATAGGCATCTGCCGGCAATTGCGCCAGCAGATGCTCTGTGTCGACTGTGTTCTTGGAACAGCCGAGTGTTATTACCTTAAGACTCGGCATTCTCCGAGGCCTCTTCTTCCTCCTCTACGAAGTCCAGCGAAGCGAACTGCACGAGTTCGTTGTACCAGTCGAGGATCTTCTTCATGTGCGAGAAGTAGAAACGGTCGGGATCGTAGTTGGGAACCGCCTTCTCGAAGAGGGCCTTCACCTCTGCCTCGGGCGACTTGCTGGTGGGTGCTTCCTTGCCTTCCAGGGCCTTGTTGATCGCGAGGAACACGTCCTTGAGCTTGAGTTCTTCCTCCTCGGTGTAAATGGCTATGTCCGAGAGAGTTGTAATGCGGCTGTGCGCATCGAAAACCGTACGGTGACCGTCGCTCAGGGCCTCTGCGATGGCAGAATTGGAGCGCGAGAGCGCAAGGAATTTATAAAGTCCGTGCTTTCCGCTGACGGACAGGATTTTGCTGAGATCTGTTTTCATATCGTTGAGTATTTTATCTACTTTTACATGCAGTTCCTCAATCGAGGAATCATTTTCTATTATCACATCCGCCTGCGCCTCGTCGGCTTCTTTCTGGGCGGCCAGCCTGCCTGCCGCTTTGGGGTTCCGCTCAAGCCTCTTTTCCAGCGGGGCGCGCACCAGCCAGACTTCGTCCCAGAGGCCGTCGAAGATGGGTTTTTCCAGCGCAATGGCCGATTCGAAAAACACTGCAGGCCCTGCCTGAGCGGCCTTCCACGCCAGAAAGTCCTTCAACACCTCCTGGTAGACCACCGCTTCCAGGGCCTCTCTTTTGGCGGCATCTTCAAAAATGACCGCAATCTGCGAAAACGGCACGCCTATGGCTTCTTCCACCCTGCTTTTTAGCCCCGGGACGCTGTCGTACAGGGCCTTGGTGCGGGAGTCGCTGTCGTATACGGGCAGGCCTTTCGAAGCCAGATGCCTGCATACTTCCGACTTTCCGGAGGCTATTCCTCCCGTTATGAGGACCGTCTTCATAGCTTCTCCACGCATTCCGCCACGGCCGGCTGTATGCCCGCGCTTAGCACTCCCGCAGGAGTGTCGCAGTGGATCACACAACGGCCCGTCAGCGAGCCGACAAATTCCCGGTAATCCACATAGCAGACAGCAGATTCTGCAGGGTCCGCCACCAAAGGGAAAACGCAGCGGAAAGTGGCCTTCACCCTGTTCGGGTAGATGTGCAATTCCCTGCCCTGGGGCACTCCGCGCACGCTTACCGGCAGTTCGGTCTGCAACTCCACGTAGCGGCTGACCTCCAGCGACCACGACACCGCATCTTCCGAGAAACGCAGCCCTTCCGGCACCTCCAGCGCCACTTCTCCGTGCATGCTGGCGCGGATGTCGCTGCGCTCGATGGTGCGCGTTTGGGCATATTCCAGATTTGCCAGCAGGTCCGATGGACCATATACCAGCACGGAGTCCGGCTGCACCACGAAATCGCCGTTCTGCATATACTGCGGGCGGAATCCGAGCAGACTGTTCACCCGCACCGGGACCTTCTTGTTCAGCTCGCGGATGAAACGGAAACGGAGCTTGTCGAAGAGGAAGGATTCCACGCTGGTGCCAGCTCCGAAAATATCGTTTACATAACGGTAGAGCTGGGCGGAACCTATGCTGAAATAGTCTCCCTCCTCGTGGATGAAGTCTTCGGCGTCGAAACGCACCCGCACCGCTTCTTTCTTCCTTTCAATATAAAGCAGGCGGAATCCCGAGGCCTTGCAACGCGCAGTGAGCGACACGGCGTCGCTCGAAGCGGCAGCCCTACCGGCGATGTTGCTCTCTGCCACGACCTGTACGGTGACCACATCCGTCTGCATGTGCGACAGATTGTGTATCAGCCAGATACCGGCCGAGAGCGCGAGGCATCCCGCGAAGTACTGCCAGTTCTTCAAAACTTATTATTTCTGCTGTGCCTGGTCGTTTGCGGCCTGTGCGTCGGTGCTGTAGTCACGGACGATGCTGTTCTTGTCGACACGTAGCTTGACCTCGCCGTCAACTTTGATGAGCACGCTGCGCTCCTGGATTTCGGCTACGGTGCCGTAGATACCTCCGGCGGTGACGACCTTGTCGCCTTTTTTGAGTTCGTTGCGGAACTTTTCGAGTTCTTTCTGCTGCTTGCGCTGGGGACGGATCATAAAGAGCCACATCACTGCGAAGAGCAGGAGTATCATGATCCAGAAACTGGCGCCGCCGCCTGCGGGCTGCTGTGCGGCCTGAAGAAGAGTGAGAATGTTCATAATTTATTTCTTTATCAGTTTGTCCAATATTCCGTTGACGAAGGCACGGCTTTCGGGGGTACTGTAGTACTTCGATATCTCCACGTACTCGTTGATGGTCACCTTGGGAGCTATGTTGTCGAAGGCTTCGGCTTCGGCGAGCCCGCAGATGATGAGGGCGAGGTCGGTGGAGCATATGCGGCTGCGGTCCCATTTGGGAGTCACCTCCGATATCTGCTTGATATAGCGGTCGTAGCCCGTGTATGCGCTGCGCAGGAGCTTCACCACGAAGGCCTTGTCGCTCTCCTTGGATCCGGTTTCGTCCATGTCGCTCATGAAGAGCGGAGGGAGATTCCAGGGCCTGCCCTTGCCGAGGCTTTCCATGGTGCGGCAGCACCAGGTCAGGGCATAGGCGAGGTCGTCGTTCCACCAGATGGAAAGGTCCTCGAGAATCTCCTCGAGTTCATTGCTGTCTTCGTATTCTTCCTCGAATATTCTCGTCCAAAGCCGCGCATCCTCCTTGAGAGTGTTGGGGCCGGACTCGAGGTATTCCTTATAATAATCCTTGGAGCGTATGGAATCGTAAAGGTGGCGCACCAACACGTCGTATTGCTCCCAGTCGAATTTCTTTTTCTGTATCAGTTTCTGGAAATCCGGATCCTCTTCTATCTTGGGAGCGATAAGGTTCTGCGCGAACTTGAAGTTCGGGTGAAGCTCCTCCTCTGTAGGGTTGAACTTGGCCCTGGCAGCCTCCAGACGCGCTTTTGCCTCCCTTGTGACGGGACCTATGCTGCAAAGTAGAAAGAGATAGAGATCCCTCGTAGATTCGAGGGAGCGGTCCAGCTGAGCCTCAAGTTCCTTGAGTGTTGCGGACTGGTTTTCCGTGAAACTGTATATGGCTTTGAAGGCCTTTATACGTAGGATTCTGCGGTTAAGCATCTTTTTCAAACAAAAATAATATGCAAATATAGCATCTAATCCTTAAAAAATTCTAATTTTGCAGAAACAAATTTAAATAATCAGATTATGTACAGAGAGGACAGAGATCAGTTTGGTTACCAGGATCGAAATGCGGAAGATGTTTACTCCAAGCCTGTAAGAGCCGGTAAACGTACATACTTCTTCGACGTGAAGTCCACAAGAGGCCAGAACGACTATTACCTGACCATTACAGAAAGCAAGCGTCGCAACAACCCCGACGGGACTTTCACCTACGACAAGCACAAGATTTTCCTTTACAAGGAGGATTTCGAAAAATTCAAGGAAGGGCTCGACGAGGTGATCAAGTATATCACCGACAATTGCTTCGGCGGCAGCATTCCAGTTCGCGAAACACCGGAACCTGAACAGGGGCCCGAACAGGAAGGATACTTTTAATGGCATCCATCCTGCTGAAAAGCATAACCGTCGGCGGTGAGAGGAAAGACATCCTCATCGCCGGCAGCCGTATCGTCAAGATAGCCCCCGAAGGCTCCTGCATCGACTGGGATCTTACCGGGGACGTAGAAGTGATGGAGTGCAGCGGCAAGTGGGCGCTCCCGGGATTCATCAACATGCACACCCACGCCGGCATGGCGCTGATGCGCGGAATCGGCGAGGACATGATATTCCAGGACTGGCTGAAGAAAATCTGGGCCATCGAGGCCGGATTCGACTACGACTACGTCTACTGGAGCGCCAAGGTAGCCTGCATCGAGATGATACGCACAGGCACCACCACCTTCAACGACCAGTACTGGTTCTTCCAGGCCTGCCAGAAGGCCGCTTCCGAGATGGGCATACGCCCCGCCGTCGGCTACGACATCATAGACCACGGCGACCCGGAGGAGGCCCGGCGCCAGATGGACCAGTGCGAGCGCAAGTACGAGGAGGTCAAGGATCTGTGGAAGAAAGACGGAGCAATCTACGAGCTCGCATTCCACGCCATCTACTCCGTCAGCGAGCCCATGATGATATGGGCCGCGGACTTCGCGCGCAAGCACGACATTCCCCTTCACATCCATCTCTGCGAAACCCTCAAGGAGGTGGAAGACTGCAAGGCCGCCCACGGCGGGCTGACCCCCGTGGAGTACCTTGACGCCATCGGCGTGCTGGGTCCCAACCTGCTCGCAGCCCACTGCCTCTGGCTTTCGGAGCACGACATCGAGCTGCTCGCGCGCCACGGCGTGCACTGCATCCACAACATCAACTCCAACCCCAAGCTTTCCTCCGGCTAC
>CAMNAD010000122.1 GCA_946530505.1 uncultured Bacteroidales bacterium | reverse complement strand
GGGGGATTAGCTCAGCTGGTAGAGCGCTTGCATGGCATGCAAGAGGTCAGGGGTCCGAATCCCCTATTCTCCACACTAAAACCGACGAAAAGACATCGTTGGTTTTTTTTTATAGCATGAAAAGAGTAAATCTGATATCATTGGCCGTCATCCTCATCATTGCAGGATGCCAGAAGACTGAACGGACGATCCATCCGGAACAGAAGAACGAATTGCTCTATACTCTGGTAGATTCCACCTACTATAGCTACAAGGATTTTCCCACCGCCATAATCGACTATGCCTCCTTTCCAGGGGTCAGCAAGTTCTGGTATTCCGGCCCGCTCAAAATCATGATTTGGGCGAAGATGAATTCCCTGGCGAAAACCATGAAGGAGGAGGCCGGCTTCTCCAGCGCTACGTGGGGTTTCAAGAATTACATCCTGCACTACACAAGCATCGACGGAGCAGGGCGACCCATAACTCTTTCCGAATCCGTAATCCTTCCTGTAGGGAACAGCTGGAGCCATAAATGCTCCAGGATAATGCTCGACAACCCGTACACTCACCTCGACGGGAAAGCATGTGCGACCGAGTCTCTCGGCCTCACGTCGGCATTCGTGACGGACGATCTCATACTCATCCGTCCGGACCTTGAAGGTTACGGGATATCTTCCGACAGGACGCATCCGTACATGATTCATCCGGTAGTTGCACGCCAGACCACGGACGGAGCGCTTGCCGCCATCGAGTTTCTCAAACAAAGGAAAATCGGGCTGGCAGAGGAATACAGCCTTTACAATGTAGGTTGTTCGCAAGGGGCCTCCTACGCCCTTGCGACTCAGAAATACATAGAGAATGACTGCGATGCGGGGGTACAGAGGACTCTGAACCTCACAAAAACGATCTGCGGAGGAGGAGCGTACAGGCCCGACGACGTTTTCTCCGACATTCTCTCCGCCGATGAATTATACTACACCGTGATGATTCCCCTGACGATCCTGGGCATCAAAAGCGGTTTCCCCGAAATGATGGAGGGAATAGAAATCTCCGAATTCTTCTCCGAGAAGTTCCTCAATAGCGGAGCGCTGGAGATGATAGAGAAAAAGGAGGAGCATTCATCCGTGGTGCTGGACCTCATTCGGGAAAAGGTCGGCAACAGCGCTGCCGACATCCTGTCGGAAGAAGTTCTCACGGAAGGTTCCACCCTCAACACGATTATCCGGAAGGCCCTCGAAAGATGCGACCTTTCCGAAGGATGGCTCCCCCGGGCGGAAGTGGCGATGTACCATAATCCCGACGACGAGTTCATTTCGTATTCCTCTGCGGCAAAGACCGCGGAAATGCTGAAAGACGGGAACATCTCCTTTAAGAAGGTGTATTCTCTCATCCCGTCCATGCAGCATAGCGGAAGCCTGTTCACTTTCTACATCAACTTGTTTACAGAGGGCGTGAAATGAAAGTGCGAATTCTTTGTCTGCTATGGATGATGGCCGGGCTGGTCGCCTGCACGGGCGGCACGGAGCCTGCACCGTCTCACGACTTCAACGACAACGAACTGGCCAAGCAGCGCCTCGCCGGCATGGTCAGGCATATATACGACGAAGCCAAGTCTGCCACTACCGCCGACATCGTGGCTTATCTTTTGAATTTCGGCAGCGTGAGTGCGGAGAAGAATCCGGAAGACAGACGCTACGACATTCATCTTTCAGTGGAAGGTTTCGGGAGCATCGCAGGATCGGTTTATCCGGATCTGCTTCCGGCAGACGAAGCGCTGAGCCTGACTGTATACGATAGCAATTCTGCCATAGCCACGGTTGGAATCGAACAGCTTCCTGTATACATCGCGGAACAGGAAATATGGATTCCGACTCTCGTTTTCCGCTTTGCCGACGGCAGTTCCGTAGCCTGGAACACCTTGCTGATTGATTTCTATGAATAAACGGCCGTTCATAGCCAGCTTGCTGATGCTGGCATGCATCGCGGCGGGTGCACAGGATGTCCGGGACACCCTCCAGCGCGCCGTTGTCACAAGCAAGAGCCAAAGGCAGATGCTGGAGACGCTCGGCGGAGTGAGCGGGAAAGTGAACGTGGAAAAAATCCGCGCCGTTCCATCCTTCCTGGGCAATGCAGACCCCATCCGCTTTGCAAGGCTCCTTCCGAGCGTGCAGGTCAACACCGAATCGGACGGCGGCATTTACATGCAGGGCAGCGAATATTCACACACTCTGCTGTCCATTCAGGGAGTGCCTGTATACGGCGCCTCCCACCTCCTGGGCTTCTTTTCCGTGTTCAACCCCACCCACTATCAGTCGATGGACTATTCCACTTCCGCGGAGCAGTCCACCCGGTTAGGGGGCAGCATCGACATGATACTCAAGGATCGCGTGCCCGCCCGCACGGAAGGAGAGTTCTCCGCCGGCCTGCTGTCTTTCCAGGGAACGGTGGATATCCCCACCGGTGCGAAGTCGGCTCTGACGCTGTCCGGGCGCAAATCCTACATCAACCTCCTGTACGGTAGTTTTCTGAAATATGACGGGGAGCCGCTCACATACGGTTTCTTCGACAGCAATATTACCTGGTACTGGAAGCCCTCCGCCAAAGACAGGGTGTGGGTGAATCTGTTCGGAGGCAAGGATGACGGGCGCTTCGAGTATACCAGAGTCAACTCCGACATGGGCGCGTCGTGGTACAATGCCCTGGCCTCCGTCCACTGGAACCACTACAACGACAACATCGTACTGAAACAGACTTTGTACGGCACCATGAACGGCCTCGATGCTTTCGTAACCATCCCGAACGCTTCCGGCACAATGCCCTCTTTCATCCAAAGCTATGGATACAAGGCGAGACTGGAGCAGGGCGGATGGGAGGCCGGAGCCGACATCGCATACCACCGCGCAATGCCCCAGAATCCGGAAGCGGAAGGGCACTACAATGTTACGAACACCTCTTCCGAATCCCTGCAGGACGGTCTGGAGACCAAATTATATCTGGGCTACAAAAAGCTGATAGGCTACTATACCGAGCTGAAAGCGGCTCTCGGCGGCAGCTGGTACCTGAGTCCGGAACGCGAGAGTTTCTGGGGGCTTACTCCCCAGGCGGAAGCGTCATTCATTATTCCCCGGGGAGGAAAAATCAGCCTCCGCTACGGCATCAGCAGGCAGGTCCTGTTCCAGACCGGTATTACAAACACCGGCCTGCCCATAGAATTCTGGATTCTCGCGGGAAAGCTATCGCGGCCGCAATGGGCTCATAATTACGCACTTGCCTACAACCTCGACTTCGGCAGGAAGGATGAATGGGCGTTGTCGGCCGAGACATACTACAAGCAGCTTCACAATCAGTTGGAATATCACGGCACCATCATGGAGGTGCTCAACAGCAATTATTCCATCGAACAGTCCCTCCTTCAGGGACACGGCCGTGCATACGGGATAAACATGATGCTGCAGAAAAATGCCGGAGCCCTGACCGGGTGGATATCCTACGCCTACGGCAGGTCGCTACGGAACTTCAACAACCCTCTCTACCCGGGCACATATCCCTCCAATCATGAACGGCTTCACGAACTCAAGATCATCGGCACTTACGATATAGGCCGATTCGATTTCGGAGGCAGTTTCTTTGCCTGCACCGGCACTCCCTATACCCGTCCGGACTCCTTCTACATTGTCGGCGACCGCGTAATCTGCAACTACGGCGAGCACAACGCAGCCCGGCTGCCGGCATACGTCCGCCTCGACATCTCGGTCAACTGGTATTTCCACAAGGATGCCCGCAGGCGCAACGGCCTCAACTTCTCGATGTACAATGTGCTCGGACGCAGGAACGCGGTCGGATACGGAGTACATCTCAACGAAGAAGATTATTCATACAACTTCATGCCTACATCTTACGGAGTGAGGTTCCTCCCCTCCCTTGCATACTTCCACAAATTCTGATGAAAAAGCTCTCTCTCATAGCCCTTGTCGCCCTGATGGCAGCAGCGTGCAACGGATACGACGGCCCGGCGCCGGATTCACATCTGGTGCTGGAAGGATGGATCGACAGCGGAGGACATCCGGTAGTGCTGCTCTCGGAGAGCATCCCCGCCCGCAACGGCAGCATTTCCCGCAAGGAAATGGTGCAGAGCATCGCGCGTTGGGGCAAGGTGAGCGTGAGCGACGGTGAGCAGGAGGTAGTTCTTACGGGGATGGCTGACGACAGGTACATGCCGCCCTATATCTTCACGAGTTCCAAGATCACCGGGGTGCCGGGGCGCGAGTATACCGTCACCGCCGACTATAAGGATTTCCACGCCACAGCCACCACGACTATCCCCGAGCCGGTCCCCCTGGACACTTTGTACACCCTTCCGATGAGCGATTCGCTCTATTCGATCATGTGCGGTTTCACCGACCCTCCGCAGAAGGGAAACTACTATCGGGCTTTCACCAAAACCACCGGAATCGACCGGAAATACCAGCCGTCCACACTTGCATACATGAGCGACGAGGTCTTCGACGGCTATGCCGAGATGCAGATTGCAAGCACGGAAAGGCTGAACGAAAGCTTGTACGAGCTTAACATCAAGCGAGGCGACGAAGTCAGCGTGAAGTTCTGCACCTGCGACCGCAGGACCTTTATGTTCTGGCAGAATTTCGAGGTGATGCTTGGCACCAATGCCAATGCTACCTACTACTTCGATACCGACATGTACGGGGGTCTGCAGGGCGCGCTCGGTTACTGGGCCGGATACGGCGCCAGTTATTACACTATTACGGTCGAGTAAGGCCTAGAACAGGAATCCAAGGCCGAAATTCATTCCGAAGAACCACCGTA
>CAMNAD010000121.1 GCA_946530505.1 uncultured Bacteroidales bacterium | reverse complement strand
CTCCGAAATACAGCTTGTTGCCGATGCGGATCTTGCGGGCGGGCTCGACTATCACGTCCCAGAGTTTCTGCTCCTTGTTGAGCTCGCGGAGCAGGAATACCATGATGTCGGCGCCGGTCTTCTCCTTCTTTCCGAGAAGTTTGGCAGGGAAGACCTTGGTATCGTTGAGGACGAAGAGGTCGCCCTTGCCGAAATACTCGATGATGTCCTTGAAAATGCGGTGTTCGATTTCTCCGGTGCTTTTATGGAGGACCATGAGCTTGCACTCATCTCTCCAGCGGGTAGGTTCTGTTGCGATGCGGTCCTGCGGGAGGTCGAATTTGAATTGCGAAAGTTTCATTGTTCAGCGGAATGATACTTTAATTATACGGCAAAGCTGCCGCAAAAGTTTCATGCTGAGAAACTTTTTTATACCCTCGCCTCGCGGAATACTTCCAGAATCGAGGGGTAGGTGTCTGCAAGGAAGGCCGGAAGGCTCGATTTTGCCACCCAACTCGCTTTCGTAATGTCTTCCTCGCGCTGTGGCGTAAGGTTCACGGGATCCGTGTAAAGCATGTCGTACCACCAGGTGTGCTTGAGGTGCCAGATGCCGTCGCGCAGGTAGCAGTGGTCGGTCACGCATATAAGGTCCCGCAGTTCCAGCTTGTCCACTCCGGTCTCTTCCTGCACCTCCCGCAGGGCTGTGGTCCGGATGTCTTCGCCGTCTTCCTGATGCCCCTTTGGGAGGTCCCAGAGGCCGCCCCTCTTGATGAGAAGAAAATCCCCGCGGCGGTTGCTTACCAGCCCGCCTGCGGCATTCACCTCCTTGAACTCGGCGCAGAGCCTGTGGTATACCTTGTCGGTGTCCGCGGCAGGTATGTATATCCTGCTGAGTTCCTTCGACGATTCGAACATCAGCACCAGGGTGTGGACGTCGATCTTTTCGCCCAGATGAAACTCCACGGCGTTAGGATCGGCAAGAGCCAGGTCGCCGGGCTCGCAGATGATGATGCATCGGTTCTCGAAATATATCCTGTGCATATAAAAATTGCTATCTTTGCGATAGATTGCAAATTTAGTAAATTTACTCTTATGAGCGCACAATATTCCAGCAAACACGGGATTGTCTCCCGTCCCCGGGCCGAGCTGTATATGGCTTTTACCGACATGCGCAACTTCGTGGCCATGCTCCCCGAAGGCAAGAAACAGGGTGTCACAGCCGACTTTGACAGCATCTCGGCTACCGTACAGGGCTTTACGATCGGAGTCAAGGTAACGCGTCGCGAACCTTATTCATATATCGAACTCCAGGACGACGGGGCTCCATTCAAATTCACGGTATCCCTGCATTTCGACGAAGCGGAAGATGCCGGCCGGACCGATTTCCATATCGACCTCCTCGCCGATCTGAACTTGATGATGAAGATGATGATTGGCAGCAAGCTGAAAGATGCTCTCGACAAGATCGTTGACGCTCTTGTAGCAGTATCGGAAGGCCGCAGGCCCGAAGGGATGCCGGAAGATTTCAAGTTCTGATGACGGGAGCATCCACTTCCATAAGGCTCAACCCGTTCAAGGGCTGCGACGGACCGCAGGGAACTCCGGTGCCGTGGAGTCCTTATGGACGCATCCTGTCCGAACGCCCCAACTTCACCCTCGACCCCCTTTTCCACGCCGGCTGCTATTATGTGCAGGACAGCAGCGCCATGTTCGTGGGTCATCTTTTCCGCAAACTCGCCCTTCCTGAATCCCCGCGCCGGATCCTTGACCTCTGCGCCGCACCGGGAGGCAAGACCACCGACCTCGCCGCATCGCTTCGCGAAGCCTGTGGCGATTCTTTCGAACTCACTGCAAACGAGGTGATGAAGGCCCGCGTATCCGTGCTGGCGGACAATGTAGGAGTCTGGGGCGACCCCAACGTGCTTGTCACCAGCGTCGATCCTGCCGTCATCGGCCGTACTATGCAGGGGTATTACGATGTAATCGTGGCGGATGTGCCCTGCAGCGGCGAAGGAATGTTCCGCAAGGACCCCCGCGCCGTTGCGGAATGGACTCCGGAACTGCCCGGAATCTGCGCCGCCCGCCAGCGCCGCATACTCGCCGACGTCTGGCCCGCCCTCAGGGAGGGTGGACTCCTGATTTACTCCACCTGTACCTACGAGGACTGCGAGAACGATTCCAATCTCGAATGGGCGGCCCGTGAACTGGGAGGGGAGATCGTCCCTGCGGAAAATGAATTCGCGGAGAACGGGGTGGAGCTCACGCGCTGCGGCAACCTCCTGCGGGCAGGAACGGTGCCGGGCGAAGGCCAGTGGGCCGGAGCCCTGCGCAAGACTTCGCCGGCTCCCCAGGCTCGTTGCAAAACCGCCGCCCTGAGGCCTCTGGAGAGCCGTTTGCAAATTTTTGATGAATCTGTGCCGAGAGTGGAACTGGATTTGCAGCAAGCACTTCGGTATCTCCACAGGGACACGCTGTTCCTGCCGGAGGCCCCACGCGGAATGCTGACGGTCTGCTACCGTTCGCATCCCCTTGGTTTTGTCAAGAATCTCGGCTCTAGATGCAATAACCTGTATCCCAAGAGCCGCAGGATACAGATGGACGTATGAAAAAAACACTTATAATGATGCTGCTTGCGCTGAGCCTGTGCTCCTATGCCCAGGACGCAGCCAGGTTCAAGGATAAATACGAGAGACAGGTACGCAGCGTGGGAGCGGACGGCGTCGGGGTGGAGTATATTCTCGACAAATGGGAAGAAGCCTTCCCGGACGACCCCGATATGCTCGAAGGGCGCTACAGCTACTATTTCGCCAAGTCCCGTTCGGAGGAGGTACAGAAGGTGGATGCTGTGAAGTACCTCGGCAGCAAGCCTGTACTTACCCTGAAGGATTCCCTCGGGCGCAATGTGAACTATTTCACCGTGCCTGTGTTCAACGATTCCCTGTTCCGCATGAGCCAGAAGTACATCGACCGCGCCATTGAAACAGCTCCGGACGTACTAATGTACCGTTTCGACAAGATCAGCGCCCTCGCCGCCTACGAGAAAGACAGCCCGGATATGGCTGCCACCGCCATGCTGGACCTTATCGACTACGACGCCAAGGCTCATCCGAAGTGGCTTTTCGAGGGGGGCGAGGTGAGCCGCGAAGATTTCGAGGCCGCCGTTCAGGAATACTGCTATCTCTTTTACAAGACAGGCAGTGCCAATTCATATGAATCGTTCCGTATCCTTTCCGAGCGCATGCTCAAGGCGAATCCTAAATCCACGCTCTTCCTGAACAACCTCGGAGCCTACTGGCAGGTTGTCAAGAGGGACGACAAGAAGGCCTCCAAATACTACCGCAAAGTGCTGAAGCTCAATCCGGGCGACGGGACGGCGACGGCGAACCTTGCAATTATCGAGAAAAACAAGCAAAAGAAAAAGTGATATGAAAAAGTTGATTTTGTGTATGCTTCCAATGATGATGCTGGCAGTTGCCTGCCACAACAAATCCGGGGAGAAAGTCCCCGCCATCAACCTCGCCAACCTCGACACTACGGTTGCTCCGGGCGATGACTTCTACAAATATGCGACGCACGGATGGCAGGAAGCCAATCCCCTCGGCGCAGAATACAGCCGTTTCGGAACCTTCGACCAGCTTCGCGAGAACAATGTCACCCGTCTGAACGACCTCTTCGCCTCAATGGCCGATATGGAAACGAAGAAGGGCTCCATCGAGCAGAAAATAGTCGACCTCTACAAGCAGGGGCTCGACTCCACCAGGCTAAATGCCGAAGGCGCAGCACCTCTTCAGAAATATATCGCCGAAATCCAGGGCATTGCAGACAAGAAGGCCTTCGCCGAAGCTCTTGCAAAACTGCATCTCGACGGTGAGGGCGGATTCTTCGGCGCTTTCGTCGAGGCCGACCTTATGGACAGCGACAGCCAGATTCTCTACATCAGCCAGGGCGGCCTCGGAATAGGCGACCGCGACTATTATGTGAAGAGCGAGAATGCAGCCATCAAGGAAGGCTACCGCATCTTCCTTAACAAGGTCCTCACCCTCGCAGGCGTGGAGAACGCACAGGAAGTTGCCGACAATACCGTCGCTGTTGAGGATTATCTTGCCGAGAATTCCTGGACCAGGGAGCAGGAACGCGACTACACCAAGCTCTACAACCCTATGTCCACCGAGGAGATTGTCAAAGCATATCCCGGCTTCGACTTCGCCGCCTTCTTCGAGGCTGGCGGACTGCCCGCGCAGGAGAAGATAATCGTCGGAGAGCCTTCCTTCTTCAAGGCTTTCAGCGACTTTGTCGCCTCCACCGACCTGCAGGTGCTCAAGGACTACCTTGTCGCCCACCTCGTGAGCGGCGGCTGCAGCGCCCTGAGCGACGATTTCTATGCAGCCCAGTTCGACTTCTTCTCCCGCCAGATGGCAGGTATCCAGGAGCACAAGCCCCGCTGGAAGAGGGCCATGTCCGTTCCCAACGGAGTGCTCGGCGAGGCAGTCGGCAAGATGTATGTCGACCGCTACTTCCCCGAGTCTTCCAAGAAGCAGATGCTTGCCCTCGTGAAGAACCTCCAGGTGGCCCTCGGCCAGCACATCGACTCCCTCGACTGGATGGGAGACGATACCAAGGCCAAGGCCCATGACAAACTCGACAACTTTACCGTCAAGATCGGCTATCCCGACAAGTGGAAGGACTACAGCACCCTCGAGGTGGATCCCGAGAAGAGCTATTACGAGAACCTCCGTGCCGCCAGCCGCTGGTACGTGGCCGACAATCTCTCAAAGCTCGGCAAGCCTACGGACAAGACCGAATGGGGCATGACTCCCCAGACCGTGAACGCCTACTACAACCCCACCACCAACGAGA
>CAMNAD010000120.1 GCA_946530505.1 uncultured Bacteroidales bacterium | reverse complement strand
GCTGACAGTCACCGACGATCCCGACAACAGGGTTCCTTTCTACAAGCCTGAGGGATACGACCCCGACCGCTACTTCAATGTGCTCTACCGCATCAACCGCAGGGGTGCCAGGCGTTTCGGCCAGATCCTCACCCTCTACCCGCTTCCCAACAAAAAGTACGACCTCAACCACATGGACCTCATCAACGGTGCATGGGATTATCCCGAGGGTAGCTATGCCCTGCGCGAGGCCATCGACCTCTACCACCGCCGCTATCAGGAAGGATATCTTTACTTCCTTGCGAACGATCCCCAGGTGCCGGAGGAACTGCGAAAAGACGTACAGCGCTACGGCTATGCAAAGGACGAGTATGTCGACAACGGCAACTGGCCCTACCAGCTCTATATCCGCGAAGGCCGGAGGATGAGGGGAGAGTATATCATGCGTCAGCAGGATGCATGGGAGAATCCCACCAAGGAAGATGCGGTGGCCATCGGTTCATACTTCCTCGACTGTCATTTTGTTTCGTCGGTTGTAACCAAACACGGCTTCCATATGGAAGAGGGAGCTTTCGAATATACTCCATACAGGCCATATGAGATAGCGTACCGCGCAATCACTCCCAAAAAGAGCGAGTGTGCCAACCTGCTCGTACCGGTATGCATGTCGGCGACCCACGTAATCTGTGCGTCGCTGCGCATGGAACCAGTCTATATGATGCTTGGCCAGGTCGCAGGCAATGCTGCCGCAATGGCCGTCAAGGGCGGCACCGCCGTTCAGGACATCGACGTCAAGACCCTGCAGAAGACTCTTCGTGCCCAGAAACAGATAATCCACTTCAAGACTCCTCTGGGGATGTATCTCGAGGCTGGAATGTTCGACGGCACAGTCGTCGACGACTCTGAACTGGGGCTCAACGAAGGCTTCTGGTCGCATTCCACCAGTCAGGGACCCTTCATGAAATACAACTATCGTTTCGCCCCCGTCCGGCCGGATGGAGGCATCGAAGCGGTATTCCCGATAAAAGTGGATTCAAAAGGCAGATACGAGGTGCAGATAATGTACGCTGCATCCGGCAACCGCGTCAGGAATGCCGATGTGACCGTGGTCGACAAGAAGGGAAAGCACCCCTGTGAGGTCGATATGACCCAGTCCCCCCGTATTGAAGGGAGCTGGCACAGCCTCGGGGTGTACAGCTTCGACCCCAAATCCACCGGCAAGGTGGTGTTCACCAACAAAGGTGAAAGCGGAGTGGTTGTGGTAGATGCCATAAGATTTATAAAGAAATGAAGAAGATAGTTGCAATATTGCTGCTTGCGGCAAGTGTCCTCCCTGTATTTGCAAAGGGCGATTATAGCGTGAGCATTGCCGGGAAAAAAGCCGTGGTGCATGCCGTCAAGGTGTCGCCTGCGGACAGCCTCCGGCGCATGAAGGGTATGGACGACAAGCAGGGCTCTGCCGGTATCTACGAGATGGCGGCATTCTGCTCTGGGGACATTACCGGCCCCAGCACCGTCAAGGTGAAAGTCAATAAAGAAGTGACGAGCGCGAAGGTGCTTCCTTCCTCCCGCGGCATCAACCCCCGCATCAACGGACGCGAAATCAGTTTCGAGGCCGTTCCCGGCGACAGGCTCACCCTTGAGGTCAACGGAGACGAGTATCATTCGCTCCATATCTTCACGGATCTTCCGGAAGAGGAGAAATATGACCCCTCCGACCCGAACGTGATATACTACGGCCCGGGGGACCACTATGTGTCCAGGATAATCGTACGTTCGAACCAGACTCTCTACATCGCCCGCGGGGCTGTCCTTTACGGCGAGATGTACCTCAACGCCCAGAGCGGCGCTTGCTCCCCGGTGATATCCCTGATAGGCGACAATATCAAAGTGCGCGGCCGCGGAATAGTGGACGGATCGCTCTGTTCGACCCTTACCACCCATCTGCTCTCGGTCCACGGGAACAATATCTCCATCGAGGGAATCACCCTCCGCGACGGCAGCGTCTGGACCCTTCCGGTCAAGAACAGCAAGAACGTCGTCATCGATGGCGTCAAGATTCTCGGCTACAGGGCCAACTCCGACGGCATCGACGTCTGCAACAGTGAGAATGTGGTCATCCGCAACTGCTTCATCCGCACCCTGGACGACCTGATCGTGATCAAGACCCTTAAGAACGGAGGCCCCTGCAAGCACGTGCACGCCTATCATAACGTTCTCTGGAACGAGGTCGCCCACGCAGTCAGCGTCGGGGCGGAGATATCCAAGGATATCGCCGACGTGGTGTTCGAAGACAGCGATATCATCCACGACAAGGGCCGTGAATGGAGTATGAGGGTGTATCATTGCGACGACGCCAAGGTCTCCGGAATCGTGTTCCGCAACCTCCGCTTCGAAGAGAGCCGCAACTTCCTCTCCCTCTGGATCAATACCGCAATCTGGAGCACCAGCAAGGACCGCGGCCATATCAAGGACATTCTCTTCGAAGACATTACCGCAGAGAATGTGCTCCGCCCCACGGTGCAACTGCTTGGCTATGATGCCTCCCATCTTGTGGAGAACGTAGTGATAAAGAACGTCTCGGTGAACGGGAAAAAGATCACCGCCGCCGACGTGCAGACAAATGAATTCGTGAAGAATATAACCGTTAAATAATAATACAATGAAAACCAGAATCATCCTGGCTGCAATCGCAGCAATGTTTGCAATTCCGGCATTTGCCCAGGAATTCGAAGAGACTATGGGAACTCTGCCCGTGATGATGAGCGCCTCCGACCTCAACGAGGAAGGCGGATTCCGCTACAGCGGCAAATTCACTTACGAAGGCGACGCCGAAATCCAGTACACCGGCGCCACTCCCAAGAATGCAACCTACAGGACCCAGTTCGGCAACGAGGCTTCCCGCAGCTGCAACGTCCGCATCTCCGACAAGCACAATTGCTATTTCCAGATCAACGGCATCAACACCATGGGCATCAAGAAGCCCGTTGTCGGTTTCGCCCTCCTCAAAGGCGTCCGCCGCTTCGACGGCACCGACCTCGTGGTCGAATGGAGCGAAGACGGCCTCCGCTGGACGGAACTCGATTTCGAACCCCTCGGAACCGATGAGGGCTCCGAACTTGTCTTCACTTATCGCAGGACCTCTCCTCTGCCCAACAAGGAAAATCTTTCCCTTCGTTTCCGTCAGAACGGCTACGGCTGCGTCTTCAGAATCGATGACGTGAGCGTAGGACCCAAGAAGGTGAAGAAGTAATGCTTCGCAGGATACTGCTTACAGTTGCCGTATTGCTTCCGGGCGTGCTTTTCGCCCAGAAGCAATATGGCGTTGTATCTCCCGACGGCAGGCTGTGCCTCCAAGTGACTGTTGCAGAGAGTCTTAGTTATATCCTCTCTCACGAAGGAGATTGCTTGATAGCGGACTCCAGGATCGCAGTCGAGACCGGCACGGTGGAGTACGGGAAGAATTTCCGCGTCAGGAAGGCCGTCCGCCGGCACATCGACGAGGTGTTCCCCACACCGGTGTATAAGAGGAGTTTCGAGAGAGACCTCTGCAACGAACTCCGCCTGGTTGGCCGCGATGGCTACGACCTCGTGCTCCGCGCTTATGACGACGGTGCCGCCTGGCGTTTCGTCCCTACCGGCAAAAAGGATGTCACCATCTACTCCGAGACCGCCGAATTCAACTTCGGGCAGGACCGCACCGCCTACATTCCCTATGTCAAGAAGACGGGAGATTTCGACAAACAGTTCTTCAACACCTTCGAGAATGTCTATGCCCATACGCTCGTCAGCGAATGGCGCAAGGGGCAGCTCGCCTTCCTCCCCGTACTTGTGGAGATGCCGGCGGGCAAGAAAATCTGCATCACCGAATCCGGTCTGGAGAACTATCCCGGGATGTATCTTCTCGGAGACGGAAGCAGTACACTTCGCGGTGTGTTCGCACCCTATCCGAAAAAGATGCGCCAGGGCAGCCACGATCCTTCCGTGACCATCGGAGGGCACAACCAGGTAGTGGTTGAAAGAGAGGAATACATCGCCCGCTGCAAGGCTGGATCCAGCCTTCCCTGGAGGGTGATCGCCGTCAGTACCGAAGACTCGCAGCTGCTGGACAACAACATTGTCTACAAGCTCGCGAGGCCGCAGGTCGAGGCCGACTTTTCCTGGGTGCGTCCCGGGATGGTGGCCTGGGACTGGTGGAACGACCGCAACCTCACCGGGGTCGATTTCGAGGCCGGCGTCAACAACGAAACCTACAAATATTTCATCGATTTCGCATCCCGCAACGGCATTGCCTACGTTGTCCTGGACGACGGCTGGTACGACCGCATGGCGGGGGATGCATTCGCGGTGGTGCCGGAAATAAATCTCCCGGAACTCATCTCCTACGCAGATGCAAGGGGCGTTTCCCTGATGCTCTGGGTAGGATACTATGTGTTCCAGAAGGATATGGAGAAGATAATCTCCGAATACGCCGCGATGGGCATCAAGGGATTCAAACTCGACGCCATCGGGCGGGACGACCAGCTGATGAACGAGTTCTATGTGCGCGCCGCGCAGATCGCCCTCGACAACAAGGTCATTCTCGACTTCCACGGGGGTGCCAAGCCCACAGGGCTCAACCGCACCTATCCCAACGTGCTGAATTTCGAGGGAGTGCACGGGCTTGAACAGCTCAAGAACCCCTCTTACAGTTGCGACTTGGTGCAGTACGATGTCGAATTCCCCTTCATCCGCTCCATCAACGGCCCCGTGGACTATACCCAGGGAGCCATGCGCAACGGCACCCGCGAGAGCTATCGCGCCGTCTGGTCGGAGCCTATGAGCCAGGGCACCCGCTGCCGCCAGCTGGCGGAATATGTGGTGTTCGAGTCGCCTCTGAATATGCTCTGCGACACGCCCTCGAACTACA
>CAMNAD010000119.1 GCA_946530505.1 uncultured Bacteroidales bacterium | reverse complement strand
GCTGCATAATCCGCAAGACCACCAGCCGCCTGGATGGAGTGGTGGACGGAGTGCTTGCAAGCGAGAACAATACTTTCATCTGGTGGAAACCGGACTCCATCGTAGTAGCCGAAAACGGCGACCTGGGTAAAGGCTCGTTCAACAACTGGGCCCATGGACTGATGGGGCGCTGCCTGGTGTCGTACTGGCAGGCAACCCACGACGAACGTATCCTGAAGGCACTGGATAAGGTTTATTCTTCCGGATTCTATCTGAAGCCTCCACAGGAGGATATCTATGCTCCGGATGCCGGCCTTACCCAGGGAATGGTGCGGGGCGCCGTGAATATCGACGCCATGACGGAGACTCTCCTGCTCACCGGCAACGAGGCAATACGCAAAGCGATACTGGACTACGCATCCGATCCCGGGCAGAAATATGAGGAGCAGCGCCTCCGCAGCAAGAATCTGCGCTGCGACAACAACTGGGGGGATGCCACAATCCACGGAGTGACCTTCAACGAAGTGGCAAGGGTGCCGGCTCTGCTGTCGTTATGGACCGGAAAACACGAAGAGCTGGAAACCTCGGCGCATCTTCTGGAATGGGGCGACAGATACAACGGCCTGCCCTACGGCCTGGTTTCCGCTGAGGAATGGCTGAGCGGCATAGGGCCGTACAGGTTTACGGAAACCTGCGACATCCCCGCAGCAATGTGGACAAAGACCTGGATGCTGCGCATCACCGGGCAGTCCCACTGGGCCGACCAGGTGGAACGTGCATTCCTCAACGCCGGGCCGGTACCGGTCAGCAGGGATTTCAAGACCATGAGCTACTATCAGAGCCCCAACCGCATCGATGAAAACATTCCCCAGGCCCCGCCTATCCCCGGGCCGGGCAGGCAGATAGTATATACCCCCACCGGAAACAAGACACTCTGCTGCGTGGGCAGCAGCAACTGGATCATTCCCAACTATGTGCAGAGCATGTGGATGCACGCTGCCGGCGGAGGCCTGGCATGCATGTTCTATGGCCCCTGCAGCGTGCGGGCAGACGGGTTGGAACTGCTCTGCGAGACAGGCTTCCCCTTCAAAGATACACAGACCGTTACCGTAAAGGCGGAAAAGGCTGTCCGCATGCCCATCTACTTCCGCATCCCCGGCTGGTGCAAGGGGATGAGCGTCTGCATTGACGGGAAGACCGTCGAGGGAGATTATTACGACGGATTCCTCCGCATAAACCGCAAATGGGAGGACGGGGATGTCATCAGCATCCATCTCCCGATGCAAACCAGGGTATATACGGTAGAAGACAACTGCTACCCGCAGGATCCATATTTCACCGAACCCCACTGGGGACGGACCAACCAGGCGGCTCTGGACACCACCGCGGGCAGGAAATATACTTGCGTGGACTACGGCCCGCTGCTGTATGCACTCCCCCTGTACGATATAGACGAGAATCATGTTGTGCCCGGGCAGGAATCGGGCTATTCGCTCGCGCTTGAGGACGCTTCGCGCATAGAGCTTGTTCCTGCGAAGGAGATGCCTGCGCGCTGGGGCTGGCGTATAGAAGACGCACCCACGGTCCTGAAAGCGCCAGCCTCCCTGGACGGGCGAGATACGACCATCACCCTCGTTCCTTACAACTGCACCAAGTTCAGGGTGTCGATGTTCCCTGAAAAGTAGTGTGCAGCTCGTCCATGACTCCCCGGTTGATGCCGGAGAAGCCCTCGTGACGGAAGACCGCTTCCGGCTCGCTGGTGGGCGGAATGCCTTGTGGAAGGACGAGTTCGAAGCCGGAACCCACGATTCTGTTCCCGCGCATCTCGTCAAAGAAGTTGGCGCGGCCTTCAATAACGTTGTTATAGTCGTGGTCGCTCCAAACGACCTTTTCGATAGCCCAGCGGGTATTGCAGAACACGTTGTTTATCAACACATTGTGCTGCGGCTCAGCAGGATCCCCATCCAAATACGCGGATAGCTCCGGATAGTGTGCGCGGAAGGCCGGGCTGTCGGCGTGCCGCAGCGAATCCAGCATCAGCGGCAGCCTGTCCGCACCCCAGGTCTTCAGACGGCCGTCTATCTTAATGGCGGCACAAGGGATATCTGCAAAGACGTTGTCATGATAACGGATGTAACTGCCGCCTCCAATCTGTACCGGCGGGGCACTCAACCTCTGGAATACATTTCCATAAACTTCCGTAGCGCCTGAACCGTCGTCATGATACACAGTCCGCACATTGAAGGGCACGTCGATATCGTGGAAATAATTGTAGCGGATTACGCTCCCCCTCTGGGCGAAACTGCGCCCGTGATAAAGCGCACCGTTATCCTCTATATCCTGGCATACGTGGTGGATGTTGCAGTATTCCACCGTCTGGTCGTTGCCCAGCATAAGGATGGCCATCGACGGCGAATCGTAGAATTCGCAGGCGGTGATGCGGTTTCCGAGGCCGCTCATCACGACTCCCACCCGGTACTGGCTCTCGATTCTGTTGTAATTGTGGATGCGGCATTTCTCGACGTAATTCTCACCGCGGATTATCCTGCGCCTGTCACCGCCGGCAAGTTCCACGGCTCCGGCACCAAGGTCGTACAGGTGGCATCCCGACAGGCCGCAGCGGGTGCTGCCGACATCGATCGTGGCAGCCACGTGTCCAAGGCCGTGCAGGGAGCAGTTTTCCACGCGCACATCCTCGCAGCCGATTATTTTGACTGCATCTCCGCGTGTGCATGTGAACTCGACTCCACGGACCACGACATTCGAGCATCCGGACAGAATCATCAAAGGCTCCGACATCACGCTCATCTCCAGGGTGCGTGTTCCTTCCGGAAGCATCATCACGACAGTATTGTTTTCTGTATCAATGGAATACTCTCCGCCAACCGTCACTTCTTCCGGGATATTCAGCACTTTCCAGCGCTGGAAGTTCTCGCCCTCCTTGAAACCGAAGCCGTAGTTGGTGAGGGCTCCCGCTTCGATGGTTTTCCCTGGGCCGAGCTGCTTTATGGGCACAAGTTCGCACGTCCATCCGAAACGAAAGCACCCATAGAGCCAACCTTTCGTGGGATCCTTCCATTCCAGGGGCCGGTCTTCCTTGAAAGCGATCACGCCGAAACCATCCCCGGGCTGATTGCGGATATAGCCTTTCCCGGTGGTCACGACCGAATCCAGATGCAGGGGGTTCCCGTCCGGCCACTCGCTGAGATTCATGGGGCGGCCGTCCGCAAAAAACTCCGACCAGGACGGACCGGTAAGGTGAGGATCTCCCTTCTGGCATACTCCGGCCACATTCATGCGCTTGGTATTAAGCAGCTTCACCCCCTCTGCAAGCCCCTTGGCCCTGCGCAGGCGCCATTTCGGGATGCGCACTCCCCCGCTGATGCAAGCGCCTTCGCCCACGATTGCAATATCTTTCTTTCCTTCCAGACGGATGGTTTCCTTCAGTCGGTAGGTGCCCTTCTTCAGGACAATCGTATCGCCGGAGGCAGCCTTTTCGATGGCCCTATGCAAGCCGCGGACGCTGCGCACGCGCATACGACTCGCAGACAGATCAGGTAAAACAGAGATTAAAAGACAGATTAGCAGGACCGTTTTCTTCATGGTTACGGTATTTTCTGCAAGATACGATTTTTTACAAGAAAATTTGTACTTTAGCGAGTTCGAAACATTTGACATCATGAAAAAAGCATCCATCATCTCAATCAGCGTCACCGTTGTCGTACTGGCAATCATGGCCGCCTGCTGCACCACCATCGATTCCGCTTCGGTAGGCATCCGTTTCAAGAAGTGGTCCTCCAACTCCGCACTCCGCGGCGGCGTGGAAGGCACCTGCCACGGATGGGTATGGTTCAATCCTATCACGGAGAGGATCTTCGAGTATCCTACCTTCATCCAGCGCGTCACTTACGAGCCTTTCACGGTGAACCCCAAGGATGCTGCCATTTTCAGCATGACCCCTACCCTCGCCTATCAGATAGACGAAGCCAAGGCCGTGGATATCTTCGTCAAATACCGCAAGCCTGTCAAGGAACTGGAGATGGGATATATAAACACCTGTATTTTCGAGGCTTACCGCACCTGCGCGAACAACTACACTTCCGACGAACTTATGGCTAACCGCGCCAAATTCGAGACGGAAGTTCGTGCCCGTCTCGACGAGAGCATGAACCAGGAAGGATTCATCGTGCGGGAGTTCACCACCAAGATCGATCCTCCGGCATCGCTCACCGAAGCCATCAACGCCAAGAACGAGGCCGTGCAGAATGCTCTCAAGGCAGAAAACAAGGTAAAGGAAGCCGAGGCTGAAGCCAAGATTGCCATCGCCAAGGCAAAGGGTGAAGCCGAAGCCATGAAGATCCAGGGCGACGGCGAGGCCTATTACAACCGGGTGGTGGCCGCTTCCCTCAACAGCCTCCTCGTGCAGCAGTACGCCATCGAGAAGTGGGACGGAAAACTCCCTACCTACAACGGCGGGAACACTACTCCCTTCGTGAATTTGAAATAGGGACTTCCGTGCCTGCTATCGTTGCAGCGCACAAGGCACTGTCACGATCGACGGTCTGAGCCCCGACCCGAATTTTTCGAGGGATATACAATCCTACAGAGATAACTTTATTTTTTATGCAAGATTGTTCGATCTGCGGATTTTAAAAGAAAACTTGGGAATATGAAAAAATCATTCTTTCTGGCGTTTTTACTGGCTACAGTACCGTCCATGCTTCAGGCGCAGCAGGGATGGAAGGGGAAGTTGGAACTGAGTGCCAACATCTCCGGGGAACCTTACGATCTGGCGTTCGGCGACGCTGATTACTACGTGGGATCATCCGACCTGGCATCAATCTACGGCCCCCAGAAACGCAATGAAAACTATACTCCCATTCTTTCCATAATGGGAGAATACAAGCTGAAGA
>CAMNAD010000118.1 GCA_946530505.1 uncultured Bacteroidales bacterium | reverse complement strand
CTGCAACGGCAGGCGCAGGGATGGATCGAGCAACTGCTACAGACCCTGAAAAGGCCGGAATTCTGGTTCACCGCATCGACAAGGATACGAGCGGGTTGCTGCTGGTGGCGAAGAACGACGAAGCCCAGCTGAAGCTGGCGAAACAGTTCTTCAACCATACTACGGAGCGCCGCTATCAGGCCATAGTCTGGGGCGACATCAAGGAGCCGGAAGGCACCATCGACAAGAACATCGCCCGCGACCCGGGCGACCGCCTGCGCTTCCGCGTGACCGACAATCCGGAAGAAGGAAAGCACGCGGTCACGCACTATCGCGTGCTGGAACGCTTCGGCTTCGTGACCTTCGTGGAATGCAAACTGGAAACGGGCCGCACCCACCAGATCCGCGTCCATATGGCTTCCATCGGCCATCCTCTCTTCAACGACGAACGTTACGGCGGATCCGAAATCCGCAAGGGAACCATCTATTCCAAATATCGCCAATTCATCAAGAACTGCTTCGAGATATGCCCCAGGCAGGCCCTGCACGCCAAGACCCTGGGCTTCAGTCATCCCGTTTCGGGGAAATGGCTGCAGTTCGATTCCGTGCTGCCCGCCGACATGACGGCCCTGCTCGACAAATGGCGCAAATACTCGGGCAACATGCCCGAAGAAGAGGAGGAAGAAGCATGAAAAGAGAAAAAACCGCACTCTGGCTGCTCGTATTGCTCGGAGCGGCGCTGATGAGCCTTCCCTGGTTGTTCCCCCATTGCGGAGGATTCGCCCTGGTAGGGCTGGTGCCTCTGCTCTGCGCCGATCACATCGCAGACGTGAACGGCATACGCCGTTTCCGCATCTGGCATTATTCCTTCTTCGTGTTGTGGAATGCGATCACCACCTGGTGGGTGGCGGGCGCAACGGTGGGCGGAGCCATCTTCGCAGTGCTTGCGAATGCCCTGCAGATGTCGCTGATCTTCGGCCTCTTCCGCCTGTCCAAAAGGCGCTTTTCAGGCGTGCTTCCCTACATCTTCCTGGCGGTCGCGTGGATAGCGTGGGAACGCTGGTACCTGCAGAGCGCCCAGATCTCCTGGCCCTGGCTGGTGCTCGGGAACGCATTCGCGCAGAGCACCCGCAGCATACAATGGTACGAATTCACGGGCAGTCTGGGAGGATCCGCATGGGTGTGGACAGTGAATATCACTGTATTCCTGATGCTCAAGGCCTTCATGGAAGGGGACTGGGCCCACATGACCCGCAAGGCCCGCATCGCGGCGGACATCTGGCTGCTGATGGTGACAGGCCTGCCATACGCCGCATCGGCGCACATCTTCCATTATTATGAAGAAGTTTCCGAAGGACAGGTGCAGGTGATTGCCGGGCAGCCGAATTTCGATCCATACCAGAAGTTCAAGTCCATGAACCAGGCAGAGCAGAACTCCGTGCTTCTCCGTCTGTTCGAATCGGCCATGAAGCCGGGCTGGGAAGGGCTTCTGATGGCTCCCGAGACCTTTACAGGCGATGTTTTCCTGGACAGGATCCAGGAAGGAAAGACATTCGGCACTTTCCAGGGATTCCTGGGCAAGCACCCTGGTGCGAGCCTGCTTTTCGGCGCTTCTACATATAAGGTGTTCGATCAGCACAGCGCACCGTCCATCCTAGCCCGCAGGTTCGGTGACGGATGGATAGAGAATCACAACTCGGCCATCGTGACCGATACTTCCGGCCGCGCGGAACTGTTCCACAAGAGCAAGCTGGTGGTGGGCACGGAACTCACCCCTTATCCGAAAATCTTCGTTCCCCTGGACGACAAGCTCGGGGGAGTGATGGGCCGTTGCATAGGCCAGGAAGAGATCTCGTGCCTGCACTACGGGCAGATTCCGTTCGGATGCGCGGTCTGCTACGAATCGGTATACGGCGAGTACTGCACCGGATATGTGCGCAAGGGCGCACGCTTCCTCACAGTAATCACCAACGATGCCTGGTGGGGGGACACCCCCGGCTACAGGCAGCATTTCAGCTACTCGCGACTGCGCGCCATCGAAACCCGCCGGGACATCGCGCGCTGCGCCAATACCGGCATCTCCGCCTTCATCGACCAGCGCGGAGAAGTGATTTCGAAGGGGCCCTGGTGGGAGCCTGCCGTGCTTTCGGGAGTTGTCAATCTCAGTTCCCGCATCACATTCTTTGTACGCCACGGCGACCTTGTCGGCCTCGCCTGCGTAATCCTGACCCTCGCCTTGGCGGTCCTGTGGCTTGCGCTGGCCGTCACCGGAAGGAAGATTTCCCGGAAAAAATAAATAATCTCCCACTTTTTTCAAACTTATCGTAGGAATTACGGATAAGTTGACTATATTTGCCGATAAATAAATTGGTTAACCAATTTACCGCAACCGACAAAGATATAACACTATAGATTCTTTATGTACAAACAAAGGCTACTGGCGCTTGTAATGGCGCTTTTCCCCTTGGTCATGGCTGCTCAGAGCCATACTGTCAGGGGAGTGGTTACCGATGATGAAGGCCCGCTGATCGGAGCGTCCGTGATGATCAAGGGTACCACCATCGGAACAGCTACCGATGTAGATGGCAATTATTCCATCAATGTTCCTTCTGCCAATGCCGTACTTGAATTCTCCTGCCTTGGATATCGCAGCGAGGAGAGGGTCGCAGGCAATTCGGCTACTGTCAACGTGCGTCTCAAAGTGGATGACAATATCCTTGAAGATGTCGTCGTCGTAGGTTACGGAACCCAGGCGAAATCCCACCTGACAGGTTCCATCTCCAAACTCGAAGGCGACGGAGCCCTGATCGACATTCCGGTCTCGGATGTCGCTACCGCCCTCCAGGGACAGGTTGCAGGTCTCACCATCAGCAACACAACCTCCGAGGTCGGTGTCGTGCCTGTAATCCGCGTGCGCGGAACAGGTTCGATTTCGGCGGACAGTTCCCCTCTGGTGATAGTCGACGGCTATCCCGTCCCCGACGGACTGTCTAACGTGAACGCATCCGACATCAAGTCCATAGAAATCCTGAAGGATGCCGCCTCCGCCGCAATCTACGGTTCGCGTGCCGCAAACGGCGTCATCATGGTGACGACCAAGACCGGCAAGGCGGACGAGCCGCACTATGCCGTCAAGGTCTACCAGGGCATGAAGTATGCCTACCAGCTGCACGACCTTCTCACTGCGACCGAATACCTGAGACTTCAGGAGTTCGAGGAATCCGTGGGCGGCCCCGCGGTCAAGGGCCAGGACAGGGCTGCCGCATGGGTGGAGAAGAACATAGGAGCTACGGATTGGCAGCGTGAGGGTTTGCGCGACTTCACCGGCATCACCAACGCCCAGTTCACCGTTTCCGGAGGCCGCAAGACCATGCGCTACTACACCTCCGCATCCTATACAGGCGATCAGGGTATAATGCTCCAGAACTCGGTCAACAAGCTGTCCGTCCGCACCCGTCTGGATGTCGACCTCACTCCCAAGGTTAAGTTCGGATACAACATCTCCGCCAACTACTCCAAGACCGAGCGCCCGCGCAACAACTTCATAGACTTCTACCGCACCCCTTCCTTCCTCCCTGTCACGCACAATGCCTGGACAACGGAATTTACCGGCGGATACACCGGATTCGCACGCGGCAGCCACTTCAACCAGATCAGCACCCCTACGGGCGATCCCGACCAGTACGGCAATCCCACCTGGGACAACAAGGTCAGCCCCTTCAACTCCGCAAACAACAACCCCAAGAGCGTGATGGCCAACACCGAGCGCTGGAGCGAGTCGATGTCGGGCCTGGGCAGCGCCTATCTTGAGATCACCCTCGCCAAGGGCCTGGTATTCAGGACCTCGGACGGTTTCAACGCAAGGTACTCTCCTTCGTATTCGTACGAGAATCTGAACGCCCTGAAGGACGGCACTCCCAGTTCCGCCACCTTCAACAGCACTCTCTATGTCGACCTCCTGAGCGAGAACACCCTCACCTACAATCTGGTCCGCGGACGCCACAAGCTCGACCTGCTCGCCGGTTACACCGTAGAGAGCACGAGGGTCCAGCGCGTATCGCTCAGCGGTACCGGCTTCCCCACCGACGACATCCACACCCTGAATGCCGCGACGGTCTTCTCGCTTGCCGCCACGAACAACGGCAACGGCAGCGGCACCGGTACATTCCGCTATCCCGACAAGATACTCGAATCCGGCCTCGCCCGTGCTACCTACAGCTACGCCGACAAGTACCTGCTTTCCGCATCGCTGCGACTCGACCGTTCTTCTCTCTTCACCCGCGGCAACCGCAATGCGTGGTTCCCTTCGGTATCCGCCGGATGGCGTATCTCCCAAGAGCCATGGATGCAGCACGTTGATTGGGTGAACACCCTGAAACTCAGGGCCTCCTACGGCGTCACGGGTAACAACAACGTGAATTACTATTCCGCCCTGGAAGTGCTCGGAGGCGCCAACTACGCCACCGGTTCGGGCAACGGTTCGCTTGTATCCGGAACGGCTAACAACTCTTCCACACTAGCAAATGCGGACATCACCTGGGAACAGACCGACGAGTTTAACCTCGGCGTCGACCTCAGCGTGCTGCGCAACCGCATCAACCTTAGCCTGGATGCATACTATTCCATCACCAGGGCCCTCCTCTTCGAGCAGCCTACCCAGTCCTTCACCGGATTCACCAAATACTGGAACAACATCGGCCGCGTGCGCAACGCCGGTGTCGAGGTACAGTTGAATACCGTGAACTACACCCGCCGCAGGTTTACCTGGACCACCGACTTCAACATCTCCCTCTCCAGGAACAAGCTCCTTGAGATAGGCGGAGAGCGCGAGGTCATCACCCAGGGTGAGCGCAGCGAGAACTACATCGCGCGCGTGGGCGATCCTCTTATCCAGTACTACGGATTCAAGACCGACGGCGTCTGGAACAGCACCGACGAGATCAAAGCGAATCCTCACTTCACGGCCGACGTTCCCGGCGGTCTCCGCATAGTCGACGTGAACAAGGACGGAGAACTCAAC
>CAMNAD010000117.1 GCA_946530505.1 uncultured Bacteroidales bacterium | reverse complement strand
GTACGTCTGTATGCGAAGAATGTCCTTCTTCCTCACAGAATGGATTTCCCGCTTGTGAAATGGCTATAGTAGCTACAGGCTTTTTTGATGGTGTACATATAGGACACCGGATGGTTGTCGAGACTCTCGTATCCGAGGCGCGCAAGCGCGGAGAAGAGAGTCTCGTACTCACATTCTGGCCACATCCACGCCTTGTGCTCGGGCAGGACGCTCTTGGCTTGCGCTTGCTCAACACTCCGGCTGAGAAAATGTCGCTTCTGAGCGGGCTTGGAGTAGACAGGGTGGTGCAGCTCGATTTTACAGAAGAATTCAGCTTGATGGGGACCGAACAGTATCTCAGAGAGGTAGTGAAGGACAAGTTCGGCGGAACCGCCATTCTGCTTGGCTATGACAATCGCATCGGACACGACTCCCTCACCCCTGCGCAGACTGCGCAGACTGCAAGGGCGCTGGGGCTGGACGTAATCCGTGCCGATAAGGTTTCGTCCGTCGGAATTGCCGTGAGCTCGACAAAGATACGTACGGCACTCAAGGCCGGAGATGTCGAGACAGCCAACTCATACCTGTGCTACGACTACAGCTTGTCTGGAACAGTTGTACATGGCAAGAAACTGGGGCGTACGATAGGATTCCCAACGGCAAATATGGAGCTGGAAGAACCGCTGAAACTGATTCCTGCAGAAGGGGTATATCTTTCCAGAGTCGAAGTGGAAGGGGAACGGTTTTTCGGGATGACAAATGTAGGGGACAATCTTGAGACGCACATTTTCGATTTCGACAGAGATATTTACGGAAAAAGCATCAAGGTTTCGTTCATGAAACACGTAAGGGACGAGATGGCCTTCCCTTCGTTGGAGGAATTGAAGATGCAGCTTCACATAGATGAAGATAATTGCAAAAAATTGTTATATTTGCATAAATAACCAACCGAGGGTTCTGCTACAGTAGCAGAACTCCTTTTTGATTAACTAATATGGCAGCAATACATTATATGAGCCAGGAAGGGCTCGACAAATTGAAGAAAGAATTGGCTGAGGCTCTTGCACAGCGTCCTGTCATCTCCGCAGCCATTGCAGAGGCACGGGAGAAGGGAGATCTCTCCGAGAATGCCGAATATGAATCCGCACGCGAGGCTCAGGGGCTCCTTGAACTCAAGATAGCCCAGTTGCAGAATCAGGTAGCGAATGCCAAGGTTGTGGATGCATCACAGCTCAGCACCGACAAGGTGCAGATGCTCAACAAGGTGAAGGTGCAGAACCTCTCCGCCGGAATGACCATGGAGTTTACTATCGTGGGTGAGTCCGAAGCCGATTTCAGCAAGGGCAGGCTCGCTGCAACAACTCCCATCGCCAAGGCTCTTCTTGGGCACGGAAAAGGTGAGATCGTCGAGGCGAAGGTGCCTTCAGGAGTAATGAAGTTTAAGATCCTCGATATTTCTCTTTAAGATATGGCAACAATCTTCACACGCATAGCCAACGGAGAAATTCCTTCCTATAAGGTCGCCGAGAGCGAGGATTTCTATGCATTCCTCGATATCAGCCCCCTTGCAGAAGGGCATACACTGGTGATTCCCAAAAAAGTTGAAGATGATTATATCTTCCATCTGGACGCTGATGTCTACGAAGGTCTTTGGGCTTTCGCCCGTAACGTGGCGCGTGCTTTAAAAGCTGCAGTGCCTTGCAAAAGAGTCGGTGTAGCGGTGCTCGGAATGGAAGTTCCCCACACCCACATCCATCTTGTCCCGCTCCAGACCGAAGGTGATCTGGATTTCCGGAAAAAACGTCCGGAAATCAGCAAGGAGCGTATGGCTGAAATAGCAGAATCCATACTTGCAGAATATGAAAAGCTCTAGAATAATACTGGCGGCAGCCTTGTTTGCTGTTGCTGCATGCCAGACGGACAAGGCTGCCATCGACTTTACTGCCGCCGATGCTCCTTCCGCAACTCTTGTACTCAAGCAGCTCAATGGTACAGCCACCGATGTCCTCGATACCGTCAAAACCGACGCGTCTGGGCATTTCCGCTACGACGTAAAGGTCGCCGCCGGCAACCCGGAATTCGTTTATGTATATAAAGGGGAGCGGCGCATGGCATCTCTTCTTCTCGAAAAGGGAGAGAAGGCTGTCGTGACTGCAGATACCCTCGGCAATTTCGTAGTGTCCGGTTCTGACGGATCCGCCCTTTTAAAGCAAGGGGATGATGCTTTCCGCGCATACGTGAACAATCTTTATGCTCTGTCCGCTTCCGGTGCGCCTCAGGCAGAAATCGCCAGGGAGTATGTCAGTCATTACAGGGCATGCAGCAAGTTCGTGCTCACCAATTCAAAGTCCCTCGCCGCTATACCTGTCCTGTACGAGAATATCGGAGGCGGCACATATACTTTCGGCGGTGTCAACGACGCTCTTGTTTTTCGTACCGTATGCGATTCGCTGAAAACCGTATATCCCGATTCCAGATATGTTAAGGCTCTTGAGGCCGAAACTGCCCGCAGGGAACAGTTGTTCTTGCTCCAGAGCAGGATCAATACAGCCGAGGAACGCGCATATCCCGAGTTGAGAATGCCTTCACTTAACGGAGAGACTGCCGATATCGACAGCCTTGGAGCCAAGGCCACCCTTCTGTGGTTCTGGGATGCCCGTGAGGCAACGCACAAAATCTTCAATATTGACGTGCTGAAACCTGTGTACGAACAGTACAAGGCAAAAGGTCTGGAGATATATGCCGTATGTGTAGACCCTGACAAGGCTGAATGGGCTCAGGTTGTCAAGGCTCAGGAACTCCCTTGGGTGAATGTCAATGACGGTCTCGGCACTGCATCACGCTCGCTTTATCTGTACAGTGTGCAGAATGTGCCTTGCTGCCTGCTTCTTACCCAGGATGGGATTTCTCCTGTCAAGGTCAGCGAGAAGCCTTTGCGCGCAGCACTGGAAAAGGCGTTAAAATAGCTTCTTGGGAGTAGTTGCTATAAACTGCTTCAGATAGAAGGGTTCGAAGTACGCTATGTCTTCGAACTCTTTTTTTTCGTATTTGCGCATGGCCGGCACCAGCATTGCACTCGCTTCCGGGCAGCATTGCATAAATACACTACCGTTCGCGCAACCGCAGCCAGCCTCTGGCGGAACTTCGTTCGCTGCGCTCACTACGGCCCCTCCCATCTCCGATGGGCCCCTCCCCCTACCCGTGTCCGGGGGTGGACACGCCCGCCAGCGGCCGTCTGCGGTTGCACGCAGGGGGGCGAATTTTTCGGCGGCGTCGCCGATGACTGCGACGGGGCCGGAAGCGAACAGGTCCGCGAAACTGTTTTCGTCAAGTATGACCGGAGAAATGTCGGTCTGGCGTATCCCTTCGGGGGAATATACGGCGGTGTAAACTTCCATGCGACGAGCATCTACCATTGGGAGAATCGCCTTGCACCCTTCCGGGAGGCCGGCCTCGATAGCCTGACGGGCAAGGATGTCCAGAGTGCTGACCGCAATAAGCGGTAACTGTCCTCCGAAGCACAGGCCTTTTGCAGTGGATGAACCGACGCGGAGACCGGTATATGATCCCGGGCCGGCGCTGACGGCTACGGCATCCAGATTTGGAACGTTCCAGCCGGATTCCTCAAGAATCTCCTTGACGAATACTGCAGTGAGCGATGCGTGCGCCCTGGGTTCTGTGCTCCTGCGGGAGCAGACTATGCGTTCATCCTCGGCAAGTGCGACAGAGCACAGGGAGGTCGATGTTTCAATAAGCAGAAGTCTAGCCATTGACTATAAGATCTTTCAGATATGGGAAAACCTTGAGGGAAAGGTCCCGGAGTGCGGTGTAAACTACGGAGGAGTTGAGCACTTCCGGTTTGACTATTCCGAATTTCAGGATGACGGGGTCGAGGATGAAGATCAGCAGGCCTATCACGATCGCGGCTTTGAGAAGAGCGAAAACGAAACCCAGAAGGCGGTTCAGCCATCCGAGGGATGCGAGGCTCAAGGTTTTGGTTATCAGCTTTCCGACTGCTGCCAGAATGAAGATGGTGATGATGACCGTGACGGCGAATGCTATGATATTCACGATCTTCTGGTCGGCATGCATGAAGCCGTTCAGCCATTCTCCGATGACTACGGAGAACTTGAAAGCGGCCCATACTCCGGCAAATATGGAGATCAGCGAGACCAGTTGCTCGACCAGCCCTTTGCGTATGCCGGTGACCAGCGACGGCACGAAACATACAAGCAGTATTATATCAAGAGTTTCCAAAGAATTGATTATATTTGTAAATTGTTTATGCAGTACAAATTTAAGGAAAAAATATGACATTCAAAGAATATAAGGGATTGGATCTGGTTGCCACGGGGAACCGTGTGCTGGAGCGTTGGAAAGAACTCAAGGCTTTCGAGAAGAGTCTCGAACTCGCTGAAGGCGAGCCTGAGTTCATTTTCTTTGAAGGTCCTCCGTCGGCAAACGGAATGCCGGGCATACATCACGTGATGGCGCGTTCCATCAAGGATGCAATCTGCCGTTACAAGAGCCAGACAGGCTGGAAAGTACGCCGCCGCGCCGGATGGGATACCCACGGGCTTCCCGTAGAGTTGGGAGTGGAGAAGAAACTGGGAATTTCCAAGGCCGACATAGGGACCAAAGTCAGCATCGAAGAATACAACCGCACCTGCCGCCAGGAGGTTATGAAATACACCAAGGAGTGGACCAACATGACCGAGCGCGTGGGTTACTGGGTTGATCTCGACGATCCCTACATCACCTACGACAACCGTTATATCGAAACACTGTGGTTCCTACTCAAGAAGATCTACGACAAGGGCCTTCTATACAAGGGATACACAATCCAGCCCTACAGCCCTACGGACGGCACCGGCCTCAGCTCCCATGAGCTCAACCAGCCGGGATGCTACCGCGACGTGTCCGACACGACCGCGACCGTGCAGTTCGAGGTGATCCGCGATGCGGCCTCCGAAAAGCTCTTCGGCGATGATCCCGTCTACTTCCTGGCCTGGACCACCACTCCCTGGACGCTCCCGTCCAATACCGCGCTCTGCGTGGGCCCCGGCATCGAATACGTGCGTGTGGCATCCACCAACCAGTATACCGGACAGAAAGCCATCTACGTGCT
>CAMNAD010000116.1 GCA_946530505.1 uncultured Bacteroidales bacterium | reverse complement strand
GGTCTGTTCGAACTGCTTGAGCAGTTTGTTGACATCCTCCACCGAAGTACCGCTGCCGGCAGCTATTCTGCGGCGGCGGCTTCCGTTGATGGCCTCAGGATGCTCGCGCTCGTAGGGCGTCATCGAGTGGTAGATGGCTTCGGTGCTCTTGAAGGCCTTGTCGTTGTCGATGTCGATGTCTTTCATTGCCTTGCCCATGCCTGGAATCATTGACGCAAGGTCCTTGATGTCGCCCATTTTGCGCACCTGCTGTATCTGATTGTAGAAGTCGTTCAGGTTGAACTGGTTCTTGGCCAGTTTCTTGCGCGTTTCGCGCATCTCTTTCTCGTCGACCGCCTGCTGGGCCTTTTCCACGAGGGAAACGACATCTCCCATCCCGAGGATGCGGTCCGCGATGCGGGAAGGGTAGAAGATGTCGAGGGCCTCCATCTTTTCGCCTGTCGAGACGAACTTTATGGGTTTTCCGGTGACGGCCTTTATGGAAAGGGCCGCACCGCCGCGGGTGTCGCCGTCGAGTTTGGTGAGCACCACTCCGTCGTAGTCTATTGCTTCGTTGAAGGCGAGGGCGGATGCTACTGCATCCTGACCGGTCATGGCATCTACCACGAACAGGGCCTCGCTTGGCTTGACGGCCTCGTTCATGGTGCGTATCTCGTCCATAAGTTCCTGGTCTACGCTGAGGCGGCCTGCGGTATCGACGATGATCACGCTGTAGCCCTGCTGGCCGCCCTGAGAGATGGCGGCTTTGGCCACCTTCACAGGATCCTTCTCGCCCTCGATGGAGAATACAGGCACCTGAACCTGCTCCGCCAGTGTTTTCAACTGGTCAATGGCGGCAGGACGGAATGTGTCGCATGCCGCGAGCATCACCTTGATGCCCTTGCGCTTGAGCCATAGAGCCAGCTTGCCGGAGAAAGTGGTCTTTCCGGAACCGTTCAGACCGGCTACCAGCACCACTGCCGGGTTGCCCTTGATATTGATGTCCGACGATTCGCTGCCCATAAAATCGGCAAGTTCGTCGTGGACTATCTTCACCATCATCTGCTGGGGCTTGACCGCGGTCAGCACGCCTGTGCCTATGGCCTTGGTCTTTACCTTTTCGCAGAATTCCTTGGCGACTTTATAATTAACGTCGGCGTCGAGGAGCGCCCTGCGGACGTCCTTGAGAGTTTCGGCGACGTTCACTTCTGTGATTTTGCCTTCTCCTTTGAGAATCTTGAAGGACTTTTCGAGCCTTTCGGATAAGTTTTCGAACATAACGGGTACAAAAATACTGAAAAATTGCGAATCTCGCCAATACATAGACTAACACTTATTAACTAATGAAAAAATTTGTTCCAAAGATGATCGAGCTGCTTGTCCGCATGTCCTCGGTCGAAACTGACCCTTCCCAAAGGAAAGAAAACGAAAAGATTGCACGGAAATTCAATCTCTGGGTTGCAGAGAAAAAGTTCTGCAACCCGGACGAAGGCCTCTCTGACCTGGCGGAAGAATTCGGGATTACCGAAGAGGAACTTACTACATTCTTTACAGTCGTCATGGATAGCCGCTTCTCCAGCGTACGCAAGCGCCTGCGTCTCGAGGAAGCACGACGTTTGATCAACGAAAACCCCTACATGAAGATAGTCCAGGTGGCCAACCATGTGGGGATCAAGGATAAATGCAATTTTCGCAAGCAGTTCAGGGAAGCCTTCGGAATCCCGCCTGCAGAGTGGCAGAGGGAATGCTTGAAGGCCAAATCTGAGAAGTAAAAACCATTACATGTCTGCCCGGAACATCCGTGTATCTGCACGGATGCCGGGCCGCATGCTTCTAAATGAAAAAATATTGTTATATTTGAAAGATATTTATGACACAGGCAACTTTTATCTTCCTATTGCTTCTCGACCTCTTCCTGACGGTCGGGATTTCGTTTCTGTGCTCCATCCTCGAGTCCGTTCTGATGTCCACCCCTCTCTCGTACATTATCATGAGGGAAGAAGAAGGATACAAGAGCGCGCCTCTTTTCAAGAAATACAAGACCGACATCGAGCGTCCCATCGCCGCCATCCTGGCGATGAATACCATCGCCAACACCTTCGGCGCTTCGCTGGTTGGCGTGCTGACCGCCAAGGCCTTCGGCAGCGCCTGGGTCGGCTGGATGTCCGCGCTTACCACCCTGCTGATCCTGGTTTGCTCGGAAATCATCCCCAAGACCATAGGCACGAGCAAATACCGCAGTCTTATGGGCTTCACCACGCGCGGCATCTCCGTGCTGCTGGTGCTGATGTATCCCCTCGTAATCCTCATCCGCTACATAAGCAGCCGCTTTGCAGGTGACGAGGAAGAGGCTGCCGTCAGCCGCGAGGAGGTGTCCGCACTTGCGAATGTCGGTGAGGAGGAAGGCGTGATCGACCGCAGCGAGAACAAGGTCATCCAGAATATCATAAAGCTGGACAACGTAAAGGCCTACGAGGCCATGACCCCGAGAGTGGTCTGCTCCGTCGCTCCGGAGTCCATGACCCTGAAGGAGTATTTCGAGGCCGACGAGTTCGAGCACCATTCACGCATCCCCGTATATGCCGAAAGTCCCGAATACATAACGGGTTACATACTCCGTGACGATGCTTTGGAGGACCTTGCCGAAGACAAGTTCAACAAAACCCTCAAGGAACTCCGCAGGGATATCTCTTTCTTCAACGAGGAGACCTCGCTGGCCGACATTTGGGAGAAGCTCCTAAAGAGCCGTGAGCAGATGGCCCTGATCATCGACGACTACGGATGCTTCGAGGGCATTCTTACCCTGGAAGACATTATTGAGACCATCTTCGGCCTGGAAATAATGGACGAGATGGACGAAGTAAGCGATATGCAGGAATATGCCAAAGAGCGTTGGAAGAAGCGCCAGAAGCGCTATCGCAAGGTCAGCATTCCTGCTGAAAAGGCGTGATTTTTGTGCTGAATTTCGAACGCATTTTGCGTTTTTTTATTATTTTTGTACTCTGTAGGTCCAAGAACCTTTTATATGCTTGAAGATGTCCGCACATACGTCACCCGCCTTATAGCCCTGTACGAGGGGGAAAGGAAGCGTGCCGATGATGCCGAGGCCCTTCTGGCACAGAGCAAGGAGGAGATTGAGGCCTGCAAGAAGCAGATTGCTGAATTGAACAGACAGATAGACAATCAGAGGCTTACAAGCGCATTCGCCGTCGAGGGAGGGAATCCCGAGGCAAAGCGGCGCCTGACCCGGCTGATTGCGGAGATTGACAAGTGCATTGCATTGCTGGAGGCTTGATATGGATCAAATGATAACACTGTCCATAGCCGGAAGGCAGTTTCAACTCAAGGCTGCATCTCCAGAGATGGAGCAGTCTATGAGGTTTGCAGCCGAGGACATCAACAAGATGCTCGCCCGCTACACCGAGAGGTATCCCGACAAGGATTTTGTTGAAATGCTGCTTTTCGTGACCCTTACCCAGACGGTTTCGAGGGTGAGTACGCAGGCAAAGCTGAATGCACTCACAGCCGAAGGCGCGAAGCTCTCGGCCGATCTTTCCGAATATCTGAAAAGTATAGAACCCGACCGTTAGTCCGTCCTTGCTGAAACAAAACAAGTTCCACGGAACCGGGTGTACTCGTGCCGAGGATGGCAGGCCTGCCTGACAGGAAGCCAGATCCGGACCGGAGCCCAAATCTTACAGAAATTATTTTCTGCCATGGACTGACGGTTTTTCCTACAGCATCTGCATTTTGAATGCGGATGCTGTTTTGTTTGACATACTAAAACACTATATATTATGTTGTTATATCTATTGTCGGCAGTTGCGGGTGCCATAGTGGCCCTGGCCGTTTACATACTCGTCCACAAAGCCTCGGTAAAGGGGCGTGGCGAAGCCATCATCCAGAAGGCAGAACTTGAAGCAGAGCAGATCAAGCAGCAGAAGATCCTGCAGGCGAAAGAGAAATTCCTCCAGCTCAAAAGCGAGCACGAAGACTATATCAGCAACAAGAACAAGCAGTTGCAGGAGCGCGAGAACGCCATCCACAACAAGGAGTCGCAGCTAGGCCAGCAGGCCGGCGAACTCAGCCGCAAACAGCACGAAATCGACAGTGCACGCGGCCAGGTGCGCGCCCAGATGGAGAATCTGGAGCGCAAGCAGGAAGAATGCGAAAAACTTACCGCCCAGGTGAACAAGCAGCTTGAGACCATCGCCGGCATGACCGCCGTCGAGGCCAAGAATATGCTCGTAGAGAATCTCAAGGCGGAGGCCCGTACCGAGGCCCAGGCATACATCAACGATACCATGGACGATGCCCGCCTGAATGCTGCCAAAGAGGCCAAGCGTATAGTAATCAACACTATACAGCGCACGGCCACTGAAACCGCCATCGAGAATGCCGTCACCACCTTCCCCATTGACAACGACGAGGTCAAGGGGCGCATTATCGGCCGTGAGGGCCGAAATATCCGTGCTCTTGAGGCCGCTACCGGCGTCGAAATCGTTGTGGACGATACCCCTGACGCCATTATGCTGTCGGCGTTTGATCCTGTCCGCCGTGAAGTCGCCCGTCTGGCCCTGCATCAGCTGGTAGTCGACGGACGCATTCATCCGGCACGCATCGAGGAGGTCGTGGCCAAGGTGAGCAAGCAGCTCGAAGACGAGATACTCGAGACCGGCAAGCGCACCTGTATCGATATGGGCATCCATGGCCTTAACATCGAGCTGGTCAAGCTGATAGGCCGAATGAAGTACCGTTCTTCCTACGGCCAGAACCTGCTGCAGCACTCCCGCGAAGTTGCCAATATAGCCGCCGTAATGGCCTCTGAACTGGGCCTTAATCCCAAGCTCGCCAAGCGCGCAGGTCTGCTGCACGATATAGGCAAGGTTTCCGATGAAGATCCCGATCTGCCTCACGCACTCCTCGGTGCCAAGCTCGCCGAGCAGTACAAGGAGCGTCCGGAGATCGTGAACGCTATCGGCGCCCACCACGAGGAGATGGAGATGACTTCCACCATTTCTCCCATCGTGCTTGTCGCCGACGCCATTTCCGGCGCGCGTCCGGGTGCCCGCCGCGAGGTGATCGAGTCCTACATCAAGCGTCTGAAGGGCATGGAGGATCTGGCCGCCGCATAT
>CAMNAD010000115.1 GCA_946530505.1 uncultured Bacteroidales bacterium | reverse complement strand
CTGGACAGCTATTCGGGAGAAGGCTCTTTCGAAGGCTGGGCCCGCAAGATCTTTGTCAATACGGCATTGATGAGTTTACGGAAGAAAGACGTGCTCAAGCAGAGTGAGGATGTGGATGCCGCGTGGAACGTAAGCAGCGGCGACCCTACCCCCATTCAGAATATAGGATACCAGGAACTCTGCAAGATGATTGCGGCGCTGCCGCCGGGGTTCCGCACGGTGTTCAACATGTATGTTGTCGAGGGTTTCTCCCATAAGGAGATCGCAGAGGCCCTTGAAATTTCGGAAACCACTTCGCGTTCGCAGTTGCAGCGAGCGCGGACCTTGCTGCAAAACAAGATCAAAGAAAGATTTTAAGATGCGTAAAGAGTTTGACGATAATTTCGACTTTCAGATAAGGTCGATGATGGAAGAGGCTCAGGAACCTGCACCTGCAGGGGCCTGGGAAGCCATATCTTCCCGGCTCGATGCGCTTCAGGGCGCTGCCGCAGGCGCGGGTGCAACCCGCATCGGCACCGCTGCCGCCCGTCCGGTCCGCCGCGTGTGGTACTGGGCCGGCACTGCCCTTGCCGCTGCTGCCGCCGTAGCCCTCGGCATCTTCTTCACCGGAACCTCCGACAACAATTCCAACCTAATTGATATAAATTCCGGAACAGCACTGGTGGCGGAAAGTTCATCCGATGGTATCGGAAGCCTGATCCCGGAAGAGACCGCCGCCCCTGCAGAAAAACCGGCTACACGTGTTCAGCAGGCGGCCGAAATGACCACGACCCCTGAAAAACCGGAGGCCGAAGGCCCCGATCCTTTCGCCCGGATGGCATACGAAGATGCGCGCAAGGCTTCTTCCGTCAGCAAGGGTATATCCCTTCTCGTAAAAGGCGGCTCCACAGGCAACAACGCCAGCGCCGGCAAACTCTCTATGGCCGCTCCGGGAGCATACCGGCAGAACGGTATCACCGAGACGAGCAAGTCTTCGTTCAGCGTGCCGGTCATTGCCGGAATAGGCGTCAGAATGCATCTCAACGATGTATTGTCCATTGGCACGGGCATAGATTATTCTCTGCTTGCACGCAGTTTCGAAGGCAGATATATTGATGGCCTTACTGTCTGGACCGGTGATATCACCCATACTGTACAATACGTGGGCGTTCCCGTGGATTTGTTCGTCAATCTTGTCAACAAAAACGACATTACTTTGTACTCGGTGTTCGGCGCAGAAGCCGAGAAGGCCGTATCCAACAAGTATCGTCTCCTTGGCACCAATACAGTGGTCGGCGACAGTGTCGACGGCCTTCAATGGTCGGTCGGGGCTGGTCTCGGCCTGGAGTTCAATGTCGGCCGGCGTGTAGGTATCTTTGCCGAGCCTTCCGTCAAGTACTATTTCGACTGCAACCAGCCAAAGAGCCTGCGCACCGACAAGCCTTTCCAGATGGTGCTTCGTGCCGGTGTGCGTTTTGAGCTTTGATTCTGACGGCCAGCGTTTTAGCTTAGGGCAAACATTAATTTGAGATTATACCCCCGGTCTACCCCCGGGGGAATGTTTATTTATGTATAGCTTTGTGGCAAACGACTAGGATTATGAAGGGTTTGCCATTATTGGTCGCAGGGTTGCTCATCCTGCCGTCTTGCGAAAAATACACTCTGAGCAGAGTATACAGAGCCGAAGTTCTTACAAACTACAGGAACCACGCAAGGGATACGGTTCAGCCCGACTTGGGAAGACCGGCAGCAGATACAAGCGTGTATGTGGTTGCCGTGATAGTTCCTGCCGGCTATGACTGGCGCAAGGATGCCTCGTATGGTTCTTCCGGATGCTCGGTACAGCTATGGAAAAACAATAAGCTGCAGTTCACGACAAGCGCCGGGGATGACACTGGTGTAGGTTATTCCCCGGACAGCCATCATCTGTGCGGCGGACATCTGTATACTGAATACTGTTCGTCCGTCGGCACAACCATATGCTGCGATGGAAAGGAGTTGTTGAGTTATGGTCAGCGTGAGCAGTTGAAGGGCCTGCTTGTAAAAGACGGAAACATATATACCGTCGGACGCAGTATTGACGGTAAAGGATTCTGCTTCCGCAGGGATGGAGTACCTTTGCTCAAACAGGACTCTGGCGAGGTTTTCGGAGATTTCTCGAATCCCAGTTACGGGAGGAACGGGGCTCTGTATGAAAATCTTGGTGCGGTATGTTTCTCTTTCCGCAATGCAACATCCTGCTACATTGTAAGAGATGGAGAGATGAAGGATGTCCCGACTGTTTCCAGTGCCGCCAGAGTCAGGGATATGAGGATATTCGGGCAAGGGGTATACTATGTTTCCGATTACAATATGTCGATGATGGTCAGCGGCCCGGGCGTATCGTTCGTCCTGCCGTCGGGGAGCCGGTGGCTGACTGCCAGCCTTATGCCTCATGGCGATGGGATTTGGGTGTGTGCAGATTCGGCGACAGGAAGCGTGTGCTGCTCGATTGGAGGCCAGCGTGACCGTCGTCTGGACTTTCCTGGAGGGATGAATCTTATCTATGGGGGATTGTCGGAGTTTTATTCTCTGGGATATGATGGAGGCGACCTTCGCATAAGCATGCCCGGAGGCAAGGTCATATTCTCAAGGGATTCCACGTTCTTGCTGAGTGCCTCTGCCCTGACTCTTGCCGGGGACGAAGCCTTTGCCCTGATAAACCCGAAGGAGACGGATGCCGCGCCCTATGTCTGGCACGAGGGGAAGGAAACACGCTTCGAATTGAATGGCTATCTCACTGCAATAGAGGTGGAGATCAGTCCTCCCAGGTGAGAATGCGGCTCTCGTCCGGTTGCACCGCGATATGCACCCGCAGAGCTTCTTCCGGAACGATTTCTTCGATATTCTCCGGCCACTCTAGTATGCAGGTGCATCCGCTGTCGATATAGTCATAGAATCCTATGTCCAAAGCTTCGGCGATTCTGGTGATACGGTAGAAATCGAAGTGGAAGATGGATTCTCCCTCTGATGTCCTGTACTCGTTGACTATGGCAAAAGTTGGCGAAGATACCGCGTCTCCATCTACGCCTAGGGCCCGGCAGATCGCCGTGGTAAAGGTGGTTTTCCCTGCACCCATAGGGGCGTAAAAAGCAATAATACGGCCGTTGCCTACGATGGAAAGGAATTCCTGCGCGGCACGGTCGATATCCGAAAGGTCTTTTATGATAATACGATGCTGCATCGTCGGCAAAGTTACAAATAATAGAGTTATGTTGATAAATATAATTGGTGCCAAATGCATAGGGATCGATGCGGTCCCGGTTGTCGTCGAGGTTAAAATCGACAGAGGAATTGGAATACATCTGGTCGGACTCGCGGATGCTGCCGTGAAGGAAAGCCTGCTACGCACCGTTACTGCCTTGCAGTCGATGGATTTCCACATTCCGGGGAAGAAGATAGTAATCAATCTCGCTCCCGCCGATCTGCACAAGAACGGCAGCGGTTATGATCTCCCGATAGCTTTGGGAATCATCGCGGCTTCGGGGCAGAGAAACTTGCAGTGTCTGGAGCAGTATCTGATAATGGGAGAGCTGGGCCTGGACGGCTCGGTACGTCCGGTCCCGGGAGCCCTGCCCTATGCCGAAATGGCAGTAGAAAAGGGCCTTAGGGGCTGCATCCTTCCTGCGCGGTCGGCAATGGAGGCTGTTGAGCTGCGCCAGGCGGAGATTTACGGAGTGGACAATCTCGAACAGGTCCTGTCCATACTTGAAGGAGAAGACCGCGAAGATCTGCTCATTTGGAACAGGGATATCTATACCGGCAGGGACGAGTCGTCCGAAACTCCTGCCGGGTATATGGACTTATCCGAAATCATAGGTCAGGAGGCAGCCAAGCGCGCAGCAGAAGTGGCCGTAAGCGGAGGACACAACTTGATTCTCATAGGCCCTCCCGGGGGAGGCAAAAGCTCCATAGCGAAAGCCATTACGGGCATCCTCCCTCCCATGTCTCTGGAGGAATCGCTGGTCACGAGCAAGATTTACTCCGTGTCCGGGCTGATATCTCGAGATGCCGGGCTGATTCGCCGCAGGCCTTTCCGTGCACCACATTACAGCGCTTCGCTGGCTGCCTTCATAGGAGGAGGCAATGGTGGGAACATTGTGCCGGGGGAGATATCCCTTGCGCACAACGGGGTGCTTTTTGCGGATGAGTTCGCGCAGATGCCCAAGAGCGTGGTGGAGGCGTTGCGTGGACCGATGGAGGACCGGAAAGTCGTGGTATCGCGCCTGCGCGGAAAGGTGGAATACCCGGCCTCCTTTATGCTTGTGGCAGCTACAAATCCCTGCCCATGCGGATACTATGGCGATGGCGACCGCTGCACCTGCACCGTCGGCCAGCGTGTAGGATATCTCAGCCGCCTGTCCGGCCCCCTGCTCGACCGTATCGACTTGCACGTATGGGTTAATCCTGTGGACACCAGGCGATTGATAGACAGGCCGAAGGGGGAGCCCAGCGCAGTGGTTGCGGCCAGGGTGTCTGCAGCGAGGCGGGTGCAGGCGGAGCGTTTCCGCGGAGAGGGAATCAGTACGAATGCGGAGATGAGCAATGCCCAGATGGAAAAGTTCTGCCAGTTGTCAGGAGATTGCAAAGCGTTGTTGGAGAGTGTAATAGACAAATTGGGACTGTCCGCCAGGGCCTACTCGCGCATAGTGCGTATTTCCCGTACCATAGCAGACCTTTCCGGCTCAGCCGACATCCTCCCTGCCCATATTTCGGAAGCGGCGGGCTACCGCTTCCTGGACAGACGCAATTTCGGAGAATTGTAAATATAGTTCTATTTTGCAAGCGAAATTGCCCCGAAGACTCCCAGCGATGCGATTAGCATAATGGCTCCGGCGAGAAGCACGCCAAGCATTACGTAAAGCACACTTTTCTTGAAATCCATATTCAGAAAGCTGGCCGCCAGAGTACCTGTCCAGGCGCCTGTGCCGGGCAGCGGGATGCCCACGAACAGAAGAAGAGCCACATACAGGCCTCTTCCGGCCTTCGCTTCCAGTTTGCGTCCTCCTTTCTCTCCTTTTTCGAGGCACCAGCGGAAAAAGCCCCCTATGTATTTCTTGTCCTTGCCCCATTCCAGTACCTTGCGGGCGAAGAGGAAAATGAATGGCACCGGAAGCATGTTCCCTATTACTGCCAGAATCAAAGACGGTACCAGAGGGAGGCCGAATCCCACTGCGTAAGGAATGGCCCCGCGGAGTTCGATCAGAGGA
>CAMNAD010000114.1 GCA_946530505.1 uncultured Bacteroidales bacterium | reverse complement strand
CGCCACGGCCATGGCCCAGCTGAAGAAGGAAGGGCTCAACCCGATGCCCGAGGTCATGATCCCGCTCGTCTCCACCGTCAACGAGCTCGAGAAGCTTCGCAAGGTGGCAGAGGGCGTCATCGCCGAAGTCGCTGCCGAGCAGGGCGTCGAGCTCGAGATCCCCATCGGCACGATGATCGAGCTGCCCCGCGCCGCCGTCACCGCCGACGAGATCGCGACCCAGGCCGACTTCTTCAGCTTCGGCACGAACGACCTCACCCAGATGACGTTCGGCTTCAGCCGCGACGATATCGGCACCTTCATGGGCGACTACCTCGGCAACAAGATCCTGGATGCAGATCCTTTCCAGACCATCGATGTGAAGGGTGTAGGCAAACTCGTCGAATACGGTATCCAGAACGGACGCAGCAAGCGCGCCGACCTCAAGTGCGGCGTCTGCGGCGAACACGGCGGAGATCCCGATTCCGTACGCTTCTTCAACAAGATCGGAGTCGACTACGTGAGTTGCTCACCGTTCCGCGTTCCTATCGCCCGCCTCGCCGCTGCACAGGCTGCGATCGAGCAGGAGAAGTAGAGGATTCTTGAATTAGCAGAGCCCCCAAAATGCAGAAAAAATGCATTTTGGGGGCTCTGCTAATAGTTGGCGGGAACTCCTAGATTGTTACGCAGACCTTGATCGACATGCTGTTGGTAATGTCTTCGGGGTCGTACCCGTCAAGGTCCTGGATGATGAAGGTCACCTTGCCTTCGTTATACTCGAAGCGGGTATTCTCCGGGGCTATAACAATGTCTTCGTTGCCTTCGCTGTCCGTTGTCTTGATTTCCAGAGGATACAGGTAGGGGAGGGGATTCCAGCTGCCGAGGTTTTCCTCTACATTATATATGGTGTAGATGAAAGCCTGGACGGTACCGTTGTCCACTACGTCTTTGGTGATGTCCGGATTGTCGAATTCGGCATAGAGATAGTTGTCGAAGCCGGGATTGTTCTCTCCTTCGTTTCGTTTCCAGTCAGACGACTTGACGGTGTAGTCGCGTGCATAAACCTGGGCGCCATTGTATTCCTGTGTAATGTACTGCTTGGTAATGTACTCCTTGGTGCATCCCTGGATGAGAGCCAGGACTGCGATTGCGGGAATCAATAATTTCAAGGTTTTCATATCGATAAATTTTAAAGTTTGTCTTTTGTGGCCGCCCAGAGCACCACTCCTGCGCATACGCTCACGTTGAGGGAGTGCTTGGTGCCGAACTGCGGTATTTCAAGCGATGCGTCGCAGAGGTTTACTACCTCCTGGCTGACTCCGTCGACCTCGTTTCCGAATACAAATGCATATTTCTTGCCAGACTCGCGCCGGAACTCCCCGAGTTTTACTGAATGTTCGGTCTGCTCCACGGCAAAAACCGTGAAACCCTGCTGCTGAAGCGCCTTTACTGCGTCAGTGGCGTTCTCGATCTTCTCCCATCTTACACTTTCTTCCGCACCAAGTGCGGTTTTGTGGATTTCGGCGGTAGGAGGCACCGGAGTAATGCCGCACAGCCATACACGGTCGATGCGGAAAGCGTCTGAACTACGGAAGATGCTCCCCACGTTGTGAGCGCTGCGGATATTGTCGAGAATAACCTCGACACCCGACGGCTCCGCCTCGCGGTATTGCTGCGCGCTTAATCTTCCGAGTTCCGAGTTAAGCAGTTTGCGGTCTTTCATCTCCGCAAAGATAAGAAAAAACTTGGCGGTTTTTTCTTGATGAATAAGGCACGTTTGCCGATTAAAGTGTATTTTTGTAATAAACAACAGACCGATGCAGACCAAAAAGAGTTTCAACTATTGGCAGTGGAAGGTTATCATCTGCTCGATGATAGGCTATTCGATGTTCTATTTCGTGCGTAAGAACTTCTCTTTCGCCATGCCTGTCCTCGGAGCGGAGTATGGCATAAAGGACACCAGTTTCGGCGTAATCCTGACTCTTGGAGGCCTGGTTTACGGGCTCAGTAAGTTTGCGAACGGATTCCTGGCGGATCGTGCGAATGCCCGCTGGCATCTGGTGATAGCCCTGACTGCCTGCGTCGTACTGAACGCTCTTTTCGGCTGGAGTCCGGCTATAAGCCGATGGATCAGCGGGAGTGCGGAAGGGCCCGACTTTGTCGGCACTCTTGTTACGGTCACTGCCGTTTTCATCATTCTTAACAATCTTTTCCAGGGAGCCGGGTTCGGACCATGCAACAGGTTGCTGGTTCATTGGATTCCTCCCAAGGAACTTGCCACCAAGATGTCCCTTTGGAATATGTCCCACTCGATAGGCGCCGGCATAGTGGCCGTGCTCTGCGGAGCGATAGTGGCATCTTCAAGCTGGCAGTGGTGTTTCTGGATACCGGCTATAATCGCAGGTGTCGGAGTGATATTCATCTTCCTAACGCTGCGCGACACCCCGAAATCGGTCGGCCTGCCGGAACTTCCGGATACCAGGACTGAACTGGACGACAACGATACTCCCGAGGAATATCGCAAGTTCGTAAAGAAAATGGTCTTCCGCAATCCTGTCGTGTGGCTCTGCGCGATTTCCGATATGTTCCTCTATGTGGTGCGTTTCGCAGTGCTGGACTGGGGACCGAAGTTCCTGCAGCAGGGAGACAATCCTCTTTCTCCCACCCTTGCCGGATGGACAATAGGCATCTTCGAGGTCTGCGGCTGCATAGGGATGCTGCTTGCCGGCTGGCTGACGGACAAGCTCTTCAAGGGAAAGGGACAGCAGATGTGCCTGGTGGAGATGCTGCTGACCGCCCTCTGCCTGATTGCGATTCATTTCCTGCCGGAAGGGACCAGTCCGGTGATAATGCTGGCCCTTCTCGCACTGGCCGGTTTCTTCCTATATGGCCCTCAGGCCCTCTATTGCGTGGTGACCGGCAAGCACGCAACCAAGAAGGCGGCATCCGCGGCAGCGGGGCTCGTCGGTCTCTTCTGCTATGTGAGCGTGCTGTTCACGGGCCTTGGCATAGGTTTCCTGTCCGACACCTTCGGCCAGGGCTTCTGGAACAATCTCTTTATAATTATGTCCGGCGTAGCGGTGCTCAGTGCCGCCGTGCTCATACCTATATGGAATATCAAGGACGACGGGTATGTTCACGAATAGATTATTTTGAAAACCCGGCGTTTGCTTTCGGATGCTGTTTTTTTATTATATTTGTAAGGTATGAAAAAGCAGCATCTTCTTTTTGCCTTGATATGGCTCGCGGCCGCATGCGGCGCGCCCAAGGCTCCCGACACGGAAAAACAAATAGACGATATTCTCTCCCAGCTTACCTTGGAGGAGAAGATAGCCATGACTCATGCCCAGAGCAAGTTCAGCTCTCCCGGTGTACCACGCCTGGGAATCCCTGAGATATGGTGTACCGACGGCCCCCACGGCATCCGCGCCGAAGTCCTTTGGGACAAGTGGAGCCAGGCCCGCTGGACCAACGACTCCTGCACGGCATATCCCGCCCTCACCTGCCTCAGCGCTTCGTTCAATCCCGAACTGGCCCGCCTGTACGGCGAAAGCATAGGCGAGGAGGCCCGTTACAGGAAGAAAACCGTACTGCTTGGCCCCGGAGTGAACATCTACCGTCATCCCCTCGGAGGACGCAACTTCGAATACATGGGCGAAGATCCCTATCTTTCCTCCACCATGGTCGTACCCTACGTCCAGGGGGTTCAGAGCAAGGGCGTTGCCGCCTGCGTAAAGCATTTTGCGCTGAACAACGACGAAATCAACCGCCATACCGTCAATGTAAACGTGGATGACCGCACTCTCTACGAGATATATCTGCCCGCATTCAAGGCTGCTGTCACAGAAGGCGGAGCCTGGAGCATAATGGGTGCTTATAATTTATATAAGGATCAGCATCTCTGCCACAATAAGACTATCCTTATGGACATTCTCAAGGGAGAATGGGGCTTCGACGGCGTGGTGATCAGCGACTGGGGCGGTGCCCACGATACCGACGAGGCTATCACCAACGGCCTCGACCTTGAGTACGGCACCTGGACAGACGGACTTGCCACCGGGCCGTCGAATGTATATAATCGTTATCACCTTGCCGAACCCTATCTTGAAAGAATCAAGGCCGGCAAGTTCGGCACTGAGGAACTCGACGACAAGGTGCGCCGCATACTCCGCCTGCAGTTCCGCACCAATCTGGCCGAAGGCTATGGTCACGGCCGTTTCGTCTGTCCGGACCATTCTGCTGCAGCCCGCAAGATAGCGGGAGAGGGTATTGTCCTTCTCAAGAATGACGGCAATGTGCTGCCTGTGCGGGATGCCCACAAGATTCTGGTGGTGGGCGAGAATGCGGTGAAGATGCTTACTGTCGGGGGAGGATCTTCTTCCCTGAAGGTTAAATACGAGATTTCTCCCCTCGAAGGGCTGAAGGCCCGCTTCCCGGATGCCGAGATAGTGTTCGAACGCGGGTATTCAAGCGGCGCCGCCAGGGCGCAGGACGGCATTTCTGCAAAATACGACCTGTCCGAAAACCGCAGCGCGGAGCAGATGGTCGCCGATGCCGTTGCGGCTGCTGCAGATGCCGACTATATCATTGTGTTCGGAGGTCTTAACAAGAACAATCATCAAGACTGCGAAGGCGTCGACCGTCTCGAATACGGTCTCCCTTACGGGCAGGATGCGCTTGTCGAGGCCCTTGCCGCCACGGGAAGGAAGGTGGTGTTCGTGAATGTCTCCGGAAATGCCGTCGCCATGCCCTGGGCCGACAAGGTTCCCGCAATCGTGCAGGGATGGTATCTCGGCAGCGAGGCTGGCCCCGCCCTTGCGGATGTGCTCAGCGGCGACGTGAACCCTTCCGGCAAGCTTCCTTTCACTTTCCCGGTGGAGATGAAAGACGGCCCCGTGTTCATGGAGGAGCAGTATCCCGGCATACAGCGCGAAGGTGAGGATATAATAGATGAATACTACTCCGAAGGCGTTCTGGTCGGTTACCGCTGGTACGACACCAAGGGAGTGAAGCCCATGTTCGCATTCGGGCACGGCTTGAGCTATACCACTTTCGAATATGGAGAAGCGTCCATAAGGGGACGCAAGTTGAGCGTCAGCATCAAGAATACAGGCTCTGTCCCCGGAGCGGAGGTCGCGCAGCTTTATATCAGCGATCCGGAGTGTTCCGTTGAGCGTCCCGCCAAGGAACTCAAGGGCTTCAAGAAGGTATTCCTGCAGCCCGGCGAGAGCAAGACCGTCACCTTCGACATTC
>CAMNAD010000113.1 GCA_946530505.1 uncultured Bacteroidales bacterium | reverse complement strand
ACCGACGAGATCAAGGCCAATCCTCACTTCACGGCAGACGTTCCCGGCGGTCTCCGCATAGTCGACGTGAACAAGGACGGAGAACTCAACGACGATGACCGTGTGGCCCTCGGAAATCCTTACCCGGCATTTACCTACGGCCTCACCAACACCTTCAAGATCGGCAAGTTCGACCTCTCCTTCCTCATCCAGGGCGTGCAGGGCGTGACCGTCTTCAACGGCGACGTCTACTACAACGAGTCCCACAAATACAACAAGGCCTACCTCAAGGACCGCTGGGTCAGCGCAGACTATCCCGGCAACGGCAAGGTGCCTTACATGAAGGTCGGCTACGACATGCTTCTTACCGATTATCCTCTTCAGGATGGCTCTTACATCTGCCTGAGGAACGTCATCATGGGTTACACCTTCTCTTCCAAGGACCTCGGCGGCAAGCTCGGTGGGCTGAGAATCTACCTCACCGGCAACAACCTGGCCTATCTCTGGTCCAAGGACTACAAGGGCGTCAACCCCGAATCGAGGATGACTTCCAGCCAGTACTCGTCTCCTCTGATTTCCGGTTACCAGCGTGGCGGCTTCCCCGTCACCAGCACCGTGACCGTAGGCGTGGATGTGAAATTCTAATACCGACGCGATATGAAAAGATATATATTTCCCATAATGGTCAGTGCATTGATGCTGTGCTCCTGCAATCTGGACCAGTATCCGTATTCCGAGGTGGCAGCCGACGAATATGTAAAGGATGCGAACTCGGTCAACAATCTTGTGATCGGCGTTTACAACGGGCTCTACGATGTGCTCTATAACGAGTGGGCAATGACTGAGCTGCGTACCGACAACGCGCGCATGAGGGTGAACAACTCCACTTCGCAGGACTCGAAGCTCATCGAGCAGCTCGACCAGCTGGTGGTGCTTACCGCAAATTCCTGGGTCCAGGACTACTGGGACGCCCTTTACGTGGTAATCAACCGCGCGAATACCGTTCTTGCCAACCTCGATGTCGTGAAGGACGACGCCCTGCGCGCCCAGTATGAGGGCGAGGCCCGTTTCCTGAGGGCATGGATGTATTTCGACCTCGTGCGTCTCTGGGGCCCTGTTTTCGTGGTTACATCCAAGACCGGAGCCGATGAAGCCCGCTATATGCAGCGTTCTCCTGTCGAAGATGTATGGGCCCTCATCGAGTCCGACCTCACCGCCGTTGTGGACGGTGCGCTCCTTCCCGAAAAGATGTCCGCCTCCGAGCTCGGCCGTGCCGATCTGATTGCCGCAAAGGCAATGCTCGCGAAGGTCTACATGACTGAATACAAGCCGGGAGAGGCCAAATACGCGAAGGCTTCCGACCTGCTTTCCGAGGTGCTCGAAGCCAAGGGCAATCCGACTTCGGGAGCCGCTCTCGTACCTTACGCCGACATCTTCAGCAAGGATAACGAAGGCAATGCCGAGATAATCTTCGCAGTGCGCTACCGCAGCGGAAAACTGGGCATAGGCTCGCCTTTCACGACGCTCTACGCCCCCATCAACAACGGCGGCAACGTGGCCATAGGATCGCCCAAGCATTACAACTATCCCAGCAACAGCATCATTTCCGCGTTCAACGCCAATCCCGGTGATGTGCGCAAGGATGTCTGCCTGCAGGAGAGTTATTACAACAAAACCACGGGGCTTATTGTGGACAATGCCAATGCCCGCTATTGCAGCAAGTTCATCGATCCCGACATGACCAGCGAATTCGATGCGGAAAACGACTTCCCCATCATCCGCCTTGCAGACGTGATGCTGTTGAAGGCTGAGGCCCTTAACGAGCTTTCCGGCCCCGGCGCAGAGGCTCTCACGCTCCTGAACGCCGTCCGCCAGCGCGCCGGCATCGCTGATTACACGCTTGCGGACCTGCCTTCCAAGTATGCCTTCCGTCAGGCTGTCCGGAATGAACGCCGCCTTGAATTTGCATTCGAGAATCAGCGCTTCTTCGACCTCCTCAGGTGGGGTACGACAGTCGCCACAATCAACGACTACCTCGCTTCGGAGCCCTTCTACGCTGCATACGATTATGTGGTGAATCCCATCGCCGAGTGGCAGACACTTCTGCCCATCCCGGTTTCGGTAATGAATATCAATAAAACCGTCGCCCAGAATCCGGGCTATTAGAGTTATGAAAAGATTCTTTTATCTGTTGGTGATATCGGCGGCCGCAGTTTTCGCCGCCTGCGACCAGATCAGCGTCGACGAAATCGAGATCGTCGCTCCTGTCATCGAGTCCTTCAGCCCGGAAACGGCTCCCGTGGGTGCTGTAGTGACAGTTACAGGTAAATACCTGAACAACGTCACCGAAGCCTACATCGGCAACGTCCAGGTGGATATTGTCCAAAAGGTGTCCGACACCCGTATGTCCATAAAAGTCGTGAACGGAGTCACTTCCGGAGTTGTCAAGCTGGTGAATCCTGCAGGAAACGGAGTCTCCTCGCAGACTTTCAACTGCTCCTTCGCCAAGCCCGTCATCACCGCATCCCTGCTTCAGGCCGAAGCCGAGATGGGGGACGAGGTGCTCATTTCCGGAACCGGACTGAGTGCCGTTACTTCCGTTCTCTTCACCGCCGAAGGCCAGACCGAAGGCCATGAGGCCGAGATTCTTGTAGCGAGCGACGATGAAATCGTGGTCAAGGTGCCTTATGTGGAGTCGGAGAACGCTGGCATCACCCTGGGCTACTTCGACGGCACCGGCGAGGTGTTTACACCTCTCGCCGAAGCTCCCTCCATCAAGGTGATCCGCTATGTACCTGTATTCGATGCATATACCTTCGAGAAGACCGCTGTCGGCAAGAGCATCACGCTCACCGGCAAGTATCTGAACAACGTCGACAAGATCATGGTAGGCGAGTATGAGGCCCCCGTATTCAAGGAGCCCACCAAGCTCACCTTCACCATTCCTGCCGGAGAATTCAAGGACGGTGAGACCACCGTCGCCCTCAAGGCATGGTATTTCGACAACAACGAAACCCTGACCCTCGACGACGCTTTCGTGGTTTACGTACCTTTCGTCAAATACTGGGAGAACGTGCGCACCTGGGCTCAGGGACGCACCGAGACCAACGAATACGTTTCGTTCTTCTCTCCCGAGACCGGCATCGCATACGAGAATTCCAAGTGGAAGGATGTGCTGGATCCTGTGGCGCTCGCGCACAACGGCGACCAGTGGGTGGCGGCGAACACGCCCAAGCCCGGCGTGGTTTCCGACTCTGATTACGATTCCGTCCTTCCGTACTTCTTCTTCTCGGCGGTCAGCGGAAATGTGCTGCAGATCAACTCTCCGGCAAACTCCAACAGCCAGTTGAAGAACTTCTACATCAGTTTCTCCGGCACTCCGGCCAACGATTACCGCGTGCCCGGCAGCAACAACAACCTGCCCGGAACGCCAATCATCGCTTTCCGCTATCTTAATCCCGCTTCGACTGTAGAGGCGGAGACCGCGCTGATCGACAAGGTGCTCAAGGGACAGATCGACAATATCAACGAGGCCCTGTTCCCCATCGATGTGGAGAACTCCACGATTGCCGGAATTTCAGTGTCTTCCTTCGCGGGGGCCATCAAGTCCGATAAGTGGTGCGATCACCAGACCGCCGAGCTCAAGGACGATCCCGGCTACAAGACCGACGCGGTTTTCCTTGCGGCCTACTATACCAACAACGGCTATTCGAAGGAAACCCCTGCGAAGAACATCCGCAGGCTCGGCATTGTCCACGTGACCGGCATCGACTGGGGCGTCTACAACAACTCCAACTTCGGAAGCACCAAGGTTACCTTCAACTGCTACTGGCAGAAATACGATTACGATTATTCCAAACTTTAATGCCCGCGGAACATGAAAAGATTATATAAATATCTGATGATCGCCGTACTGGCCGCCTTCGCCTCCTGCCAGGAGCAGCCGGTCGAAACGGAGAACATTCCCGCAATCAACGTTACCAGCGAGAAACTCGTCCCTGCAGCGGATGACAGCGGCACCGTGCGCGCCTATGCCGGCGACCAGGTGACCGCCAAGGGCCTCAACCTCGACAAGGTCGGCAAAGTAACCGTAGACGGTGTGGAGGCGAAGATAGTCGAGAAGACCATGAAGACCCTCGTTTTCGAGATCCCCGTCCTCGACAAAGCCCAGCGCGACGAACCCTATATGGTAGACCTCGAAGTGTTCGAAGAAAGCGAGGGGAAACTCATTTTCAAGTATGACTATTTCGTCACCGTGCCCGTCATCGACGCCATCGTGAACGGCATCGATCCCAAGGCAGGTACAGTAGGAACGGCCGTGACAGTGTCCGGGCGTAATCTCCTCCGTGTCAAGAGCGTATCGTTCGGCGGAGTCGCTGTCGATTCTTCAGACTTCGTGTCGAAGGCGGCAAGCGCTCTGGTGGTTGCGGTTCCCGCTGTCACAGTTACAGAGGCCGATACCGAACTTGACGTTGCGGCCGTGTGGGATGGCGGCACCATCGCCCTCACCGACAAATTTACCCTTAGCGTGCCTGTGTTCGATTCCTACAGCCAGACTGCACCCGCAGCCCTCGGCGACGAAGTCGTGTTCGCCGGCAAAAACCTGAACCTTGTATCCGCAGTCAAGTGGGGAGATGAAGAACTGCTCATCGCCGATCAGAGCGCTGCTTCCATTACCGTGAAGGTGCCTTCCGGACTCGACAAGCAGGATCCCGCAGTGGTCAGCAAGGCCCTAACCGCAATCTTCGGCGTGGCTGCCGACCAGACAGTTACCGTGCTTGCCGCATTCCAGGTAGATACCACTCCTATCGGCCCCGCCGCCCCCGTATTCGGATCAGCGGTTCCCGCCGATGCCGGCTATGAAGGATTCTACCTCGGCAGGACCGTGACCGTAAAGGGCGAGAACTTCGCTTCCATCGAGAAGTTCGAGATCGACGGCAAGGAAGTGGCACTCGTGTCCGCCGCCACCGACATCCAGGCCCAGTTCGTGATTCCTTCCACCATCAGCGGCACCGCCGCCAAGGATGTGACTCTCACGGCTGTATGGAACGGAGGCAACAAGGCCGATTTCGGCACCATCAAGGTGCATCCGTTCTACTATCACAAGGGCCTGCGCCTGAGGATAGGCTCCAACTCTGCAAGCACTTATCCCGAAGAGAACAGCGCGGAAGCGTTCCTGCTGCTCGACGAAGGCAAAGTGGTTTCAGTGGCAGATTTCAAGGCACAGAATGTCGATCCTTACGCCCTGTCCGGCACCAATACCG
>CAMNAD010000112.1 GCA_946530505.1 uncultured Bacteroidales bacterium | reverse complement strand
AAGTTCGAGAGACGCTTGGCACACTCCCCGAAACCGCTGCCACCCTCGGCACGCTGAGAGGGGGGACCGTAAGCGAAGCGCACGGTGGGGTCGAGCAGCAAAGCTGCGAGACGGTTTCGGGGAGTGTGACCAAGCGTCCGTCTAGTATGACGTCGATGGCGGGCTGAAGGCGCTGCCATTCGGTTTCGACAGGGACTTGCGCCGCGCCGGGGCGTGTGGAGACGGCCCCGAAGTCAATGATGCCGCACCCCCTCTCCAGAAGCGACTCCACGCGCCGGCGCACCGCCGCGGCCGTCATCGCCCTGGTATCCTCCCGGAAAGAATCCGGCGTCAGATTCACTACTCCCATCAGTATCATGCTGCAAATGTAATAAAATGTATGCAAAACGCCCCTTTTTGCATACAACTTGCCCGATTTCACGGGAGATGTATGCAGATTGAGCCTTTTTGCATACAACCCGCCCGAATTTACGGGAGATGTATGCAGATCGCCCGGTTTTGCATACAACCCGCCCGATGCCGGCGTTGCGGCGCCCGGGGCGCAATGCGGCCTTTTGCCGGCAAACAAAAATAATTGCTATCTTTGCGCTGTTATGCTGATAGTTCTTGAAGGCCTGGACGGAGCCGGAAAATCCACGCAGGTGCGCAAACTCCGCGATTACCTCGGACAGAAATGCCCGAAACTCGAATATATACATTTTCCTCGCTACGAATCCCCGGTCTACGGAGGCCTCATCAGCCGCTTCCTCAGGGGAGAATTCGGTCCCATCGACCAGGTGCATCCCCAACTTGTCGCCCTCCTTTTCGCCGAAGACCGCCACGGCGCCGCACCGGAAATCCGCAAGGCCCTGAACGAAGGAGCGACCGTCCTGCTCGACCGCTACGTCTATTCCAACATCGCCTATCAGTGCGCCAAACTCCGGGATGCGGACGAAGCTGAAACCCTTAGGGAATGGATCATCAACACCGAATTCGGGCAGTTCGAAGAACCACGCCCGGATCTTAACATCTTCCTGAATGTGCCCATCGGTTTCGTCGAGAAGAACATACATTCCGAGCGCAAGGGTGCGGACAGGGCATATCTGCATCAAGCCCAGGATATACACGAGGCCGACATAGAGTTCCAGAAGAAAGTGCGAGCGATGTATCTGCGGCAGGCGGAAGTGGACAAGGGCCTGCAGGTCGTCGACTGCTCCGACGCAGAGGGCGGGATGCTCCCTCCGGACGACATCTTCGCTAAAATCAAAGCATTGGTAGACAGTAGATTATGAACGGATTCCGGAGAATATGCATGGTGATGCTCGGGATGGTCCTGCTGATTGCGGGCCTTCTCAAGCTGATGGACCCTGTGGGAGCCGGGCTGGTGATGGATGAATACTTCAATTTCTTCCATCTTGCATTCCTCAAACCCGCCTCGCGCATCATTGCTTCCGGTATTGCTTTGCTAGAATCCCTCCTGGGAGCAGCCCTCATCGCCGGTGTCTGGCGCAAAACTCTAGCGATGGCGAGCGGCATTATCCTGATATTCTTCACCCTCATCACCATTATACTTTACCTGGCGAATCCCTCGATGGACTGCGGCTGCTTCGGCGAAGCCGTCCATCTGAACCATGCCCAGACCCTTCTTAAGAATCTGGTGCTGGACGCCTTGTGGTGCCTTGCGTTCATCCCCTTCGGGAAGCTGGGACTTCCGCAACGAATCAAATACGTAAGCTTTTCTCTGGCAGCGGTTTCGCTGGTTCTTTTCCTGCTCTTCAGCGCCCTTTCCATCCCCCTGCGCGACTACACCTCGTTCAAGCCGGGCACGGAACTCGAGGAGCAGCCGCTCAGCTTTTATGATGCCAACTACGAGTATGCCGATTCGCTGGCTCTGAAAGGAAAGGTGATGCTGGTTTCGTCCTATGATCCTGTCCGCCTGGGTGCCGAGCGTATGGAACGCATCTCCGAAATGGCACGGGTAGCTGCAGATGAGGGATATACGGTGCTCTTTCTGCAGGCTTCAACTCCGGAGGCGGTGCTCGGGCAGGATATCAACCCGGCACTCCTTTCCAACATTTTCTTCGCCGACCGCAAGGAACTCCTGACGCTCAACCGTTCGAACGGAGGCGCAACCTTCGTTTCCGACGGGCAGATCATCCGCAAATGGGCGGCCGCGAGCCTGCCGGATGCCGGTGAACTCCGCGAGATGAAAGAAAAGGCCCCGATGGATGTGCTGCTTGCGCGGCAGAATCGCACCAGGGCCCTGTTCCAGGGATTCACCCTCTATCTGTTCGCAGTCCTTCTGCTCTTGTAGAACTTACCAGATTACAATCTGCCAGGGCATTCTGGCCATGACCTGAGGCTCGGTCATCTTTTCGAAGGCCTTCACATAGTCGTGCCCGGGGGTCTGCCCTATGCTTTGCAGGAAGAGCTCCATGCCGGTAAGAGGTTTGGGATACTCAAGGACGCACACATCCTGCGCTCCTATGGCGGAAGCGGCATAGTTGATGGCGTCTTCCAAGGTGCCGATCTCGTCAACGAGGCCTATCTCGAGGGCGTCGGCACCTGTCCACACGCGGCCCTGGCCGATTTCATCCACGCGGCTCTTCTCGAGTCCGCGGCCTTCCGCCACCAGCGAGGTGAATTTGTCGTAGATGGTCTCGATGCTGCGGAGCATGAAGTTGTATTCCGCCTGGTCGAAGGGGCGGGTGAGCTGCATCATGTCGGCATGCTTGTGGCTCTTGGCGCTGTAGGTGCCGACATGCAGCTTGTCCTTCAGGGCCTTGCTTGCCTCGGGAATCATTCCGAATACGCCGATGGAACCGGTGAGGGTTGTGGCGTCGGAGAATATCTTGCTGCAATTGTTGGATATCCAGTATCCTCCGGATGCGGCCATTCCGCCGTAGGAGGCGATCACGGGCACTTCCTCTGCAAGGAGGTCCAGCTCATGCTTGATTTTCTCGGATGCCAGCACGCTGCCGCCGGGGGAGTTCACGCGCAGCACCACGGCCTTGATGCCCTTGTCCGCGCGTATCTTGTCTATTTCCTTCGCAAAACGGTCGCCCGCAACGTTCTGGGGGGCGTTTCCGTCCACGATCTCGCCGTCGGCATAGAGCACGGCGATCTTGTTCTTAGAGCGGAAGTTGGGAAGGACCTTTGCATTCGCGTAATCGGCGAATGGAATGAACTGAACATCCTTGAAGTCGTTCACGACCGCGAGGGATGCCAGCCTCTGCTTGAGGGAATCGCGCGAGAAGATACCGTCCACCAGGCCTGCGGCCATATAATCCTCGGGCAGGCAGAGTTCTATATTCTCCACCATTCTGTCCAGAGTCTCCAGAGGGATGTTGCGCCCTTCGGCGATGGTGGCACCCACGGTTTCCCACAGCGATGCGACCATGCGGTTGTTCTGCTCCTTGTTCTCCTCGCTCGGGGAGTTGCGCACATACATCTCTCCGGCGGATTTATACTTGCCATGGCGTATGAGCTGCATGTTGATGCCGGCCTTGTCCAGCAGGTCCTTCAGGTAGAAAGACTGGGAGGCGATACCCACCAGGCCGCCGTTTGCGCCCTGATATTCGGACATATATATCTTGTCGGCCACAGAGCAGAGGTAGAACACTCCCGTCCCCGGGTTCTCCGTCCATGCTATGACCGGCTTGCCGCTGAGTCGGAAGTTCTCCAGGGCTTTGCGTACCTCGCCGAGGGCGGAGATGCCGGTGGTGTTGCCGTCTGCCTTGAGGTAGATGTATTTCACGCCCGGATCGGCCGCTGCAATGTTGATCGCCTGGACTGCTTTCCAGAGTCCGACCGGAATCTGCATCTGCCCTTGCAGCATGGCGAGGGGATCTTCGGGCTGATCCTGCTCGGTGATGATTATTTCCGAGAGGTCGATGGCCAGCACGCCGCTGCGGGGGAGGACTGTGGCGCCTTTCCCTGAGGCGCTGCCTGCAGCGGCACCGATGACGCCGCCGATAATCAGGAACAGGAGGATGTTTGCCAGAATGATGCCGCAGATGACGGCAAGAAGCATTTTGAAGAACTGTTTCATCTTGATTCGGATTGACTCCTACAAATATAATATTTTCTTGGCGGCTTGCTTGAATATTTTTTATCTTTGTATCGAGATATCTTAAACCAATCAAAATTATGGCTAACAAATACGCTGGTACCCAGACCGAAAAAAATCTCCAGGCTGCTTTTGCCGGAGAATCCCAGGCACGCAACAAATACACCTACTTTGCATCTGCCGCAAAGAAGGAAGGCTTCGAGCAGATCGCTGCTATTTTCCTTGAGACCGCAGAGAATGAAAAGGAACACGCCAAGATGTGGTTCAAGGAACTCGAGGGCATAGGCGACACCGCCGCCAACCTCGCCGCTGCAGCCGATGGCGAGAACTATGAATGGACCGATATGTACGAGGATTTCGCCAAGACCGCCGAGGCTGAAGGCTTCAAGGCCCTCGCAGCGAAGTTCCGCATGGTCGCCGCCATCGAGAAGCGTCACGAGGAGCGCTATCGTGCCCTCCTGAAGAACGTGGAGACCGCGCAGGTCTTCGAAAAGAGCGAAGTCAAGGTATGGGAGTGCCGCAACTGCGGTCACATCGTAGTGGGAACCAAGGCTCCTGCGGTATGCCCTGTCTGCGCACATCCCCAGTCCTACTTTGAAGTACATAAAGAGAACTATTGATGGCTGTATCCGTATCTAAAAAGGCTGTGGGCATCGGACTGACCGATGCCGCAGCCTTGTTGTTCATCTTCGCGGTTCCGGCCCTTTCGCACCTGTCCGCGCTGCCCTTCTATCTGATGGACCCCATGAGGGTCGCGGTGCTGGGCGCGCTTCTCGTGAGCAGGAACTGGAAAAACGGCCTTGCGCTTGCGGTGGCCCTTCCGCTGTTTTCATTCGCGGTTTCGGGGCATCCGGTTTTCCCGAAATGCCTGCTGATTGCCGCCGAGCTTTCGGTGAATGTGTTGTTGTTCGTGTGGCTTTCCCGGATTTTCGTTCGCTCGGCTTCGCCGTCGTCATTCGCGTCTTCGCCTGAAAACGGCTCTGCCGCGAAAGCGCCGGGCTCCGCTGCCGTTGTAGGCGCCGCCGCGTTCGTGTCCATCCTGCTGAGCAAGGCCCTGTACTACGGCCTCAAGGCCCTGGTGCTATCTGCCGGCCTGATGCAGATGGAACTCATTTCCACCGCGCTCTGGGTCCAGCTCGCCGTCGCAGCGCTGCTCTCCATCGGCTTCGCCATCTGGTGGAAGAAATAGCTAAAACGGCTAAA